>NZ_JAGYGS010000029.1:0-38134 GCF_018991185.1 Lactiplantibacillus sp. 7.2.4 | reverse complement strand
ACACAAATATTCCTTGGAGGCACGCTGTAATGAAAATCAAATTAATCTCAACAAGTGATGTGCATGGCTACCTAGCGCCGACAGACTACAGCAGTCGCGATAACGTCGCACCATTTAGCCTCAGCCGTGTCGCCACCGTTATTCAAGACTTGACCCGCGAAGACTCAAACGAGGTGTGGCCGATTGTTATCGATAACGGCGATTATGTGCAGGGCTCCCCGTTGACCTATTTCATTGCACGCCACCACCAGGAAGCGGCGCCGCTCTATTCCCGGCTGGCCAACTGCAACCACGTGCAAGCCGGTATTTTTGGCAATCATGAATTCAATTACGGGCTCGACTACCTCGACCTGTGTGAATCTAGCCGGCAATATCCGATGCTGGCAGCCAACATTCGCGATGACCACCACCGCACGCTTTTTTCCAAACCCTATACGATCCTCGAACGGGCCGGCGTCAAAGTGGCGGTTCTCGGTTTAACGACTCAATTCGTCGCCCATTGGGAACAGCCGCACCACATCGCGGGACTGCATTTCGATGACGTGGTCGCCACGGCCAAACGGTGGGTGCCCAAACTACGGCAACTGGCCGATGTCGTCGTGGTCGCTTACCATGGTGGACTCGAACGTGATCCACTGACAGACCACCCGACTGAACGAATGAATGGCGAAAATCGCGGCTCGGCCTTGTTAGCGGAAGTACCCGGTATCGACGCGCTCATCACGGGTCATCAACACCGCCAATTGGCCGTTAAAGTGCACGGGGTTCCCGTCACTCAGCCCGGTATGAAGGGCGTGGCAGTCGGCATGATTACCCTGGACTTGACGTCCGAACATCAAGTTGCGACTAGTCACCCCGAAGTGATTCCAGTTGCCGCGGCAGCACCCAATCCTCAAGCGATGGCGCTGATCGACCCCATCAATACCCAAATGGAAGATTGGCTCGACACGCCCTTGGGTCAAATCAACGGCGATATGTTAGTTCACGACCACTTAGACGCCCGTTTGCATAACCATCCGTACATCGACTTTATCAATCGCGTCGAAATGGCCGCAACTGGGACGGATATTGCTGCCACGGCCCTGTTTAACGACGACGTCCCGGGCCTTAAGCAACATGTAACGATGCGCGAAGTGATGAACAGCTACGTTTACCCGAACAAGTTGGCGGTCGAAGCGATTACTGGTGCAGACTTACGCGCCGCTCTCGAACGCTGTGCCAGCTATTTCATTTTGGAAGCTGGCCAAGTCCGCGTTAATCCGGAGTTCATGCACCCGAAGCTACGCCACTATGTCTACGATGTGTACAGCGGCATCGATTACACCTTCGATTTGACTCGGCCCTTTGGTCAACGGGTCGTTCAACTCGACTATCACGGCACCCCGGTCACACCCGACCAGCAATTGACCGTAACGCTGAACCATTACCGTGCGGGCGGTGGCGGCAACTATCCCATGTATCGCGGCGATAAAATCATTCGCCGGTTACCAACCGATATGACGGTGCTGATTGCGGATTACTTTGCCCAACACCCAGTCGTAACCGCGAAACAACCGACTAACTTTCAGGTCCGCTATTAGTTGAAGATATAAATACCACTAACTGCTACGGTTATCCCGGTGGCGCTCATTTGACAGCTGGCTGTTAACTATCCGTGATCGCCTCACTGGCGGTTAAACCACTGATTCTTGTTTTAGCATTTTGACAGTAAACACCAACGACACCTAAACGTGATATCAGGCACGCTAAGCAGTTTTTTGGGAGGAATTGGTTTAATGGACGACTTAATCAAGGAAGGTAGATAGTGAGGACTGGTTTAATGAAAATCGATGACTTCATCAAGGAAGAATGTCAGAATTCCGATTTTAAAAAGAGTTTTGACATTGAACGCGGCAAACTTAAAGTTGCAGTTGCTGTCTATAACGCAAGAACCGATGCTGGACTAACCCAAGCAGCGTTATCCCAACTCGCAGGACTATCGCCAAAAACAATCGCAGCTATCGAACAAGGCGATAACGTCTCTTTTGATGACTTCTTTGCAATTATGAGCGTTTTAGGTAAAGAAGTTGAAATTAAGGTCCTTTAACACGCCAACCAGCAGCTGTGATCGTCGTCTCTAAACGTAAAATTTGGCAACGTAAAAAAATACTAAGCTTAACGGGCATATCAGTGATCCAGCCGGATGCTTTTATACCGTTAAGCTTAGTATTTTTAGTTTGTCTATTTCAGCTCATCCACACGTTACCGTCCTCAAACTAACTGCAGCGCCCACATAAACGCCCCCATTGTAATCGGGGCGATGATCGTGCTCAACATCTGTGTCGCCACGTATTCATCCGGCACCACTCGATTTTGGACCGCGAGCATCGTCGCAATCGTGGCCGTCGGAATTGCTAGGGTCACAATGACTAACTGTTGCGTCGGCAATGCAACGTGCCCGAGTACCATCAAGCCCCAGACAACTAGCGGTAAGCCGATGTTTTTCATGACCACGTTACCGACGACCGTCCGTGTCAAATGCCATGGCCGCGTCGTCAACAGTAATCCCAGGGCAAACAAGGCCACGCCACCTGCCGCTTGCCCAAGTTCTGTAAAACTAGTCAGCCACGCACTCGGCAGTCGTAAGCCTAGTAAGTTCAAGCAGAACGCGCTAATTGGCGCCCAAACGACCGGCTGACGACAGGCACTGCGTAACTTCTGCCAACTAGCTTGCCACCGCTGTTCGGCCGGTAAACCGCTCGCAAGCGTCAATAACAAGACGCTCAAGGGAACTTGTATCAAGTTCATGTACAGCCCACCCAGCGCAACTAGTAAGACGCTGATTTTGCCAAAGAGCACTAGCAATACTGAGACGCCCATGAACGGGATCGAAGGACTGGCAATCACCAGGCCGCGTAACGTCGCGACGTCTAGCGTTTGGTGCCGTAGCACTTGAAACGCAATCACCAGTGCCATGCCACCTAACATCCCCACGGCAAGCCATACCGCCACCGCGCGATTTTGTAGAATCGTCGCTCGTTTCAATGACAAGATCCCGCCAAACAGGCTCAGGGGCAAGGCGTAATGCATGACTAGCTGAATCAAAATATCGCTGGTACTCGGTGCGAATTGATGGCGCAGGCCCGCACCCACCCCCAGTCCGACCGTCACAATAATTGGTAAAATTGCTAAAATAAGTAGCATTTCACAGGCCCCCAATTTGAAGTAGTTAACTGAGTGTAACACAGCTGGCAGTGGCACTTGCCGCCACACCAGGCTTAAATGCCAGTCTGAACTAAACTTTCATAAGTTGTGGGCCGATCGCCGTTGTGATTATTAAGGACAGTCAAAACTCGGCTTCGGATTCCACGTAATTTGCTGGATTACGGGTGGCGGGTGAAAAATGAGTCGGTGACTCGTAATTTCTAATCAAACGAATCTGCAGCAATTCAAAAAGGATCTGCTTAAAAACAGGTCCAACTTAGACTACGGGCCGCTTACTTATCCTGTCGACGTTGATAGTCGTCAACATTAACCTCAACCAGCATCACGGTCTGATCATCTTGCGTTTTATTTGGCAACGCCCCGGGATGCGGCAAAGCTTTGCCATCCTCCCGTAAATCCATGGCACTCAGCCCGATGAAGTCACGTGCCATCAAGATTGCGTTCGCCATGTTACGCCCTTGCGTGTACCCCCAAAGGCCGGAATATAAACCTCGTATGGATAGTCTACGTCTGCGTTATCATGCGTGATAACCACCGGGTAACTGACCGTCAAATCTTTTGCCATTATCGTTACGCCCTCGATTCCAAATTTTTAAGAAACGCCATTAGGCAATCTCTCCGTACATCCTTTTGAAGCCTGCGAACAGTCCAATTGTATTCGCGTTCACCACCGATAGCGACTGATTGCGCACGCCTAAATGAGTTCCCATCAAAAAAGTGTCGCACCATCATTAGACATCCCGTCTAATAATGGTGCGACACTTTCAATAAATTCTAATTAGAAGTTGACCTTATCAGGGTCGTTAGCAAGTCCAGCGACGCCGTGGAAGCCATCGATGACCTTCATATCTTCATCACTGATTTCAAAATCAAATAGTTCGGTATTTTGTTGGATCCGATCAGCATGCACTGACTTTGGTAATGGTAAGAAGTCGTGTTGTAATGACCACCGTAACACAACTTGAGCAACGCTCTTACCATACTTGTCAGCCAAATCCTTTAATTCAGGAATACTGAAGATCTTACCAGTACCTAATGGACTGTAGGCTTCTGACAAAATGCCATGTTCGCGGTTGTAAGCCACGACTTCATCCTGCATGTCACTTGGGTTCAAGAAAATTTGGTTAACGGCAGGAACGACTTTGGCAGTCTTAAGCAGTGCATCTAAGTGCTTAGGACGGAAGTTAGAAACCCCAATTGCCCGGGCTTTCCGTGCCGTGTAAGCTTCTTCCATTGCACGCCAAGTGTCCGCGTTTAATTGTTCCCAATTGTCACGCATTGCAGCTGGGTTTGGCCAGTGAATCAAATATAAGTCCACGTAGTCTAACCCTAACTTTTCAAGCGACGTATCGAGTGCTTGCTTAGCGGCCTCATAGCCGTGGTCCGCATTCCATAACTTAGTCGTCACGAAGAGGTCTTCACGGGCAACGCCGCTATCAGCGATTGCCTTGCCAACACTTTCCTCGTTGCCATAAGCCGCGGCCGTATCAATGTGCCGGTAGCCGGCCTTTAATGCGGCTAATACGGAATCATAAGCGACCTGACCATCTGGTGTCTGCCAAGTCCCAAAACCAACGATCGGAATCTTAGTCCCATTGTTCAAGGTGTACGTATCGGTAAGTTTGGTCAATGCTGTCATCAAAAATGCCTCCATAATTTTATTTGCTGTTATAATTTTACCCATAATCAACCATTTCCGGCAAACATTCTGTTTCAAACTAATGACGATACGCAAAATTCGTGAGAAAATATAAACATTCTGATGTGGGGGGATTTTGATGCGCGATACGGCAGTCATGTTAAAAGCTACGTTACTAGCTGGCGCCATTTTGTTAGAAAATGGCGCTGAAATCAAACGAGTTGAAGATACGATGCAGCGGATCGCCACTAATGCCGGCCATCCGGATGCGCAGGTCTTCGTATTATTAACCGGCATCACCGTTTCCTTGCCAGATGATGCGACGAGTGAAGTCCGTGCCATTCATAATCGCGGCATGGATCTTGAAAAAGTGGATCAGGTCAACACCCTATCTCGACAATTCGCTAATCATGAGATTGATTTAGCCGAATTTTTTGCTGCATTGGAACGCGTCAATCAAGCTGTACCGACCTTCCCATTCAGCTGGCTGTGTCTGGCTGCCGTTGTCGTCAGCATGCCGTTGATGGTGGCCTTCACTGGACAAACGGCCCCGGCTGACTTGATCACTTGTGGCTTGGCCGGGCTAGCAGGCTTTGCGGCCTTCTACTGGATCAATCGAGTGGGTTCGATTCGCTTCCTCAGTGAATTTGTCGGCGCGTTCATTATTGGCCTGATTACCTTAGTTGGTTTTTATCTCACTAACGGCCACTATCATCCGGATGCCATCATTATCGGCGCCGTGATGCCGCTAGTCCCGGGAGTCGCCATCACGAATGCCGTGCGCGACACGATGACGGGGAACTTACTGAGTGGCCCCGCCCGCGCTGTCGAAGCCGTCTTGTCGGCCTGCGCAATTGGGGTCGGTATCGCACTGACTTCATTTTTCTACTAAACGACGAGGAGGCGTCTTATGGCACACTGGCTTTTCACAACTGGATTGTTACAAATTATCTTAGCGTATCTCGCCACGGTCGGCTTTGGCGTGCTGCTCAACATTCCGCGGCGCGCCGTCAACCTCAGTGGTTGGGTCGGCGCTGCTGGCTGGTTCACGTATGAAGTACTCTATCACGTGCTGCCACTGGGTGTTGATGCCAAACTGGCCATCGGGAACCTCGTCGCAGCCATCGTGATTGGGGTCGCCAGCGGGATGGCTGCCCGCTATAAGCGAATGCCGATGATCATCTTTAACATTCCTAGTCTGGTACCACTGGTTCCTGGTGGTCAGTCTTACCGGGTCGTCCGCAACCTCGTGACGGGCCATTCGGACTTAGCTTACCAGTACTTCGTTCAAGTCGTCATTATCGCGGGCGTAATTGCGATCGGCTTTCTGGTCGCCGAATTCATCAATCGCCTGACCTTACATTTCGCTTAATTTAAACTTAGATGTTACAGCAATCGGACGAAACCCCAGTTGGCGTTTCGTCCGATTTTGTTGTGTCGAGAGACATGACTGTCATCAAATGATAGCCACACTGCTTGATATGCTTAATTGCGGGGTGTCATTTAGTTATGTATAAAAATTCCGTTAGTTGCTAGTCGTAAAAAAGTGGCATGCCCTTACCAAACACCGACATGGAATGTAAGTTAATCAGTCGAATTTAGCTGGAATTTTTGGATTACTAACTGGTCCCATTTACAATAATAATCGTATTAAGCCAATGCTTTTGGACGTAACAAAAACATTAAAATGTAAGCGCTTATAAATACATTCAAAAAATCACTCAGGAAGATAGACGCGCTGCCATGACGAACCTTCACAACATCGCACATCGCTAAAAATCCGTCCACGAGGAGGCCTCAAAATGAACCCTAAATCGTATCACTTTATCGAATGGTGCTTAGCCGCATTGCTAACCATGATGATTCTCGTCAATATTGGTTGGGGGATTTTTCGCTACGGCGGGACTTACTACTACATGAAAATAACGCGTCCCACTGGCACTTATCCCATCACGCTCCCGGTCAACGTCTCAGCTACTGGGTACCAGTATCAAGGATTGGCAACTAATTCCAAGGGTGAAAAAAGAACGATTCGTTTCCAGACGGTCGCTGCAGATCCAGCACCGTTCAAACGCGGGCAAATCGTCAGAATCACCTACAATCAGAGATATGGCGTCACCAACTATAAATTAGTGCACGTACGGCCTTAGTTTGTCATCATCTCAAATGATTAATCACAATCGCAGTCGCAAATGGCGGGCACGCTAATTTATGTAATCCCTCGCTAACACAAAAATATGAGCAGATGACGTTATATCAGTGTCATCTGCTCATAGTCATTTCAATTGATTGTCGTTTGTTATTTTTGAAGCATCTCAGGCCAATACTTGCGGCTTATAACCGCTCTTTTCCCACTGGATCGCCCCAATCATCTTCGACTTGATGAGAATTATCAAAATAATCGTCTAAATCAAAGCCAGCAAAGCGTTGCATCAGCCTTGACGTTTCCGCTTGTGGCGAAATGACAATTTTACCATCCGCTACAGAAACTTGAACTGGCGTATTAATTGGGTTAACGATTCCAATTTCTTTAAGGAGTGACTTTGGCAGTCGAATGCCCTGCGAGTTGCCTAATTTGACAATTTTCGTGGATAATACCATTTCAATCAGCCTCACTTTCGATGACTATCTGCTTGCTATTTCGCGTTGTGCCCCATTTTTAATGACTACGGATTCTGCCTGCGAAAAAATCCTTTCACTGGCGGCCACCCGCGCATTCAGTATACACCCTCCTGTACGTGCGACGTGAAAAGATGTATTCGCTATCAGCTTGGGCAATCACTTCGCTTAAGTTGGCTGAAGCTAAAAAAGCCAGCGACTGTTTGGAACCAGTCACCGGCCTTCATTTATTCATAATATGATGTCACTTCAAGCTGAGGCTTGCCGTGCTGACTTCCATCAAGCTGGCGGACAAACCCGGGCTTGCGTTTGCTTGCAAAGTGCTAGTGGATCAACGTGAAGTAGCCAATCACGAGCACCCCTAAGACAATTCGGTACCAACCGAACGCCTTGAAGTCGTTTTTCTTGATGTAATCCAACAAGAAACGAATCGACAAGTAGGCAACGACAAAGGAAACAATCACCCCAACGGCTAAAACGGCCCCTTGTAGACCGGCCAGTGAACCACCGTGGGCGAAGTATTTCACGAGCTTCAGTAGTGAGGCCCCAAACATGGTTGGAATCGCCATGAAGAACGAGAATTCAGTCGCCACGTAACGCGACGTTCCGATTAAAATCGCCCCTAAAATCGTTGCACCAGAACGCGATGTCCCAGGAATCAATGATAACAATTGGAAACATCCGATGAACAGTGCCGTCGTATAAGGCAAGGTCTGGAGGTTCGCGAACCGTGGCGTTAACTGCTTGTTGTGGTTTTCAATCACAATGAATAGGATCCCATAAATAATCAACGTGGCGGAAACGACCGCCCAGTTCATCAGATGTTCATCCATCCAATCGTTCAGTGGTAGGCCGACGATCACTGATGGAATCACGGCCAGTAAGACTTTGCTCCAGAGCACCCAAGTATCACGCTTTTCAGTTGTATTCTTGCGTGGTGACAACGGGTTGAGTTTGTGGAAATACAACACAACAACCGCCATGATGGCCCCTAACTGAATCACGACGTTGAACATATCCGTAAACTGCGTGGATTGTTGCATCTTAATGAATTCGTCAACTAGGACTAAGTGTCCCGTCGAACTAATAGGTAAGAACTCGGTGATTCCTTCTACGATCCCCAAGATTACCGCTTTAAAAATATCTAACACAATGGATTCCTTTCTTGTTGGCAAGGCTCATCAATTGATTGCCCGCTGCATAAAAAATTCCGACCATCCCCGATGGTTGGTATATCAACATTATAGCAAGCGTTCCCTCAAGATAGTAGCGTCCATGTGTAATTTTTTTGTAAAGGTCACCTCGACAGCGCTGCCAATGCCGTCTCAAAAGCGCTCTGAGTTTGGTCATCAAAACAAACAATCGTAATAGTCGTGACAGACTGTGCAGTCGTTTGCGCCGCCGTTTGTAGCGTTTTCAGTGCTAACGGCGCCGCTAATGAGAGTGGAAAATGATAAACGCCCGTGCTGATGGACGGAAACGCCACCGTATGGCAGCCATTTTCCGCCGCTAAATTCAAACTATTGCGATAACTATTCGCTAACAATCGCAACTCGTCACGCTGACCGCCTTGCCAGACTGGCCCCGGCGTATGAATGACGAATTTCGCTGGCAACCGAAAGCCTGGAGTGATTTTGGCCTCACCCGTGGCACAGCCGTGTAACGGCCGACACGCCGCAAGTAATTCCGGTCCCGCTGCGCGATGAATCGCCCCATCGACCCCGCCACCACCGAGCAAGCTAGTATTAGCGGCGTTCACGATCGCATCGACCGCCATTTTCGTAATATCGCCGTGAATCACTTTAATTTCAGCCATTCTAATGCGCCCCCATAATCAAATTCACACTCGTCTGTGCCTGTTGCTTCAATTGAGCCCCACCAACGGCTTGTTTAGCCAACAACTGTAACCCACTGCGAACTTGCATCAGACTCGCCGCCGCTTCAGCCACCGTGGTCGGCAACGTTTGCGCTTGTGGCGCCAATAAGCTGACGAATCGTGTCTGCAGGTTGGCATAAATCGTTTGTAATTGGGCGCTCAAGGCTGCGTCCTGTGTTCCCAGCTCAGCCATCAAGTTGACCATCAAACAGCCCGCTGGCCACTGGTCACTTTGAAATGGCAGAAGGACACAAGCCGCAATCAGTGCAGGTAAAGGTGTTTGGCGCGCTCGTTCCCGTTCAATCAACCGGTCGAGTTGTTCGTCCAATGTAGCTTGGTAACAGACTAGACTCCGCCTTAACGCGACGCGCTTACTGTGGTATTGCCGATAAAATTGCGTGCGGGACAATCCGGCAGCCCCAATCAAATCGTCCACCGTCGTCTGTCCATAGCCCACTTGCCAAAATTGAATCATCATTGCCTGATCTGCTTCTGATGAACCGTTAACACCCATGTGAAGACCTCCCTGAACTGCATTGTAACTCACTTAGTCAGCGACTAAATATTGAATACCGCGAATAATCGACCACAAATAGCTCGCGACGGCGACCAAACCAAAGATCGCTAGTAACACGATGGCGAGCCAGCCACTGTTAGCCAAGTTATCCATGTAAATTCCGCTCACACCGAGAATGACCAGCATGGCGATGCCCAGAATCGTCGGCAGCAAGTGTAACCAGAACGCCCGTCCCGCGGCTCGATGGGCTTCCGGATTGGTACTCGTTAATAACCAGACAATTAATGGAAATAATACTGGTAGGAATAAAATACTTAAATAACTTAATGCATTGATTACGCGATTTTGGGTCATAATAATGGCCTCCCCCTGTTTTTACCCCGAGTATAGCGGAAGCTGGGGACTTCGGCAAATAATAAACAAATTATAAAGATAGTTAGAACTCTGCCAAGGTTGGCGTTTGACCGGCCTCGAATGATAGGGGTCTGCTATAATGATGATACGTACTAATGACGACCTGATGCTTGTTGCACGTACAACCCGGGAGCGAACGGTTCACATTAGTACAAGGTGCATTAGTTAAGATGCGGAGGAAAATAAAATGACGAAACGAACAAGTTTCAAATTTAGATGGGTCGCCCTGGTTGCCACCCTGATATTCGGGATTGGTGGCTGGCGACTCCTTGCGCACGCTGACAGTAGCAGCGACGAACCAATCGTCACGTTAGGTAGCAGCCTGACTAGTAGTCAGAAGACCGGTACTATCAACACCCTCACGGCCAGCTTGAACGGCGCTGACTACCAGACATTGACCGTCAACGGTGACACGCTGGTTAAATATCTCAATCCAGCGGGCGAAAGCTTCACCAGTAGCTCAGGTGTCTGGTCGAGTGCCATGATTCAAAAGACGAGTTCTGGTTCCGGTATTAACGTTAAAATTCTCGACTATAACGGCAGTAATAACATTACAACTATTACCGCCAATCAATATAAAAATGCGGCCTTGACCGCTGGGATCACTGACGCTAATATTTACGTCACGTCTGCGACCCCAATCGACGGCTCAGGCGCCTTAGCTGGGGTATACGCCGCTTACGCCAAGACCGGTAATAGCTTGAACACCAAGCAAGTCACAGCCGCTCAAGACGAATTGAGCACCCTGAGTGGCATCACCCAAGCTAACAAAAATAAAGATGGTTATACCGACTCTCAACTCAATAATGCCATTGCGGGTGCCAAGAAAGAAATGGCTCAAAAAGGGAGTAGCGTGACCAAAAACGAAATTACGACCATCGTTAACCAACAAATTACCAATAATAACTTAACTAATGTCATTACAAATAACCAAAAAACTGAAATTATTAACTTGTTGGTCAAGATTCGTGATTCCGGTGCCCTAGATTCATCAAGTTTCAAGACCCAGGCCAATTCATTGATGAAAAACATTCAATCCAATGCCAAAAACGTCTTCAGTAAGCTCAACACTAAGGAAAACCAGAATTTACTGCAAAAAATCTGGACAGCCATCGTCAACTTCTTCAATTCAATCTTCAAGTCGATCTTTGGCTAAATCAGGGACGCTTGGATAATAGCGATTCGCATAGTAGGTGGGATTCAAAATGATTTTGAACCCCACCTATTTTTTTGTCATGAATCACGATTAAAGCGTGCCGATTAGTGGATTCCTGTTCGTCAGCCGATGCGCGCCTTAGTCCGACTTCCGGGGCCGGCTGACAACGCTGGAACAGGGCGGACATCGATTTGAACTCACGCAGAAAACCACTGTCAGAGCCGATGTCGACGATTACCGGTAGTCGTTTATCAACGGCTAACTGAAACAGCCAACAGTTACCAATGATGTACATTTTGCAAGCGTTTTAAATGTACAATTGTAACCGTAAACACCCCATTTTCTAGTACAAACACGGATTATGCCTGATGGTCGCAGTTTATTGTTAAAAACTGCTCAGTAGACAAAAATCGCTTCGAAAAGGCTAGCTTTCCGAAGCGATTTTGTCATAAGTTGATTCAAGCGTTAGGCTTCTGCCCGCTTCAAATCAGCATACGTTGTCTTTTTAGTTTGCTTACTTGCATCTTCGTTAACGAATTTATCCATAAATTCTTCAACTAAGTTCAGCGTTTGATATTGCTTAGCTAAGCTAAAGCTTTGACGCCATTCGCGGTTGCGTTGGATCAATTCAGTGAAGACTTCATGTTCAACACGGGCACCCTCTGGCGTTAACTTCAAAACTTTGTTACGGCGATCATGATCTTCAGCTTCTTGGTATAAGTAGTCCTTACGTAATAAGCGACCAATTAACCGTGAAATAGCTGAACGCGTTACACCGTGACTTTCAGCGATGTCCATCAGGCGGATCTTGCCCTTAGCTTCAGCGATATCGTACAGAATGTAAAATTCATCTAACGTAATACCATGTTCCGTCGCTGGTTCCGCAAACATATCTGATAAGTTCTTGAAGCCATGTAAGTACATATGGCTAAAGCGATTAAAAAATTCCATATCTTCGTTCATGTTTAAGTCTCCCTTTCACTAGTCGAATTATCATTAAATTCCCAATCATAATTCGCCCCATGCTTTTTTAATTAGTAAGCGTCGTTTATCATTTCCCCACTTTAAAGTGTACTAGTATATTTTACGAAATACAAGCAATTTAGATTACTTTAATATTAAATTTTTATTTCAGTACTTAAATCAATCGTTGCGTGTTTGTGCAGATAACTGACAAACTCTTGATAATAGGCATCAGTATTGTACTTGGCGGTGCTTAAATAGATTTGATCAATTTTCTCAGCATTCTCGCCTAATAGCAAGTAGAACGCTTGGTCGATATTCTCTGAAATCATGCCGACACTAGCTCTTAGAATCTTGCGCTTGAAAAAGACTGCCATCCCGCCAGATAACGCGAAGTTCAAGGCGTATCTAATCATCGCCGCCTCGCCTTCGACCCCGATAGCTTCTAGCCAATCTAGGGTCACTAATACAAGCTCGGTGGTCAACTCCGGGCTTTCAAATATATCCTGAATGAAGTGTTCCATCGTCGGATTCTCATCAAGCAATCTCAGGACGAAACTCATTTGAATCATCGTCCGCTGATGCGCCGATAAAAAGGTCAATTGTTCATTACTATAGATGAACGCGCTAAGCGTCAACTCATTCAGCATCGTACTCAACAAAACGATTTTCTTGGGGAAGTAATGCTGAAGCAGCGACTTACTAATATCGCATGCAATCGCAATATCCTTCATCTGTACGTTGGCGTAGCCCTGTTCTGCAAACAAGCGGAACGCCGTATTGACGATTTCCATTCGTCGCTGCGTGTTTCTTTTACGTGGCACCGGTATGCCTCCCATCACTGACATTTGAATTATTCTCTTTAAATAAACTATACTAATATAGCTTTAAACGCAAGTAAGATTGCTTCTAATTCATTAATAAATAACGTCATTAACTATCTCGATAGTCCGCATAAACTGTCGACGCTTTAATCACTATTTCACATATCGCTTAAAATCCATTAACTGCGTACGAATAACAAAGCAGTATACATTTCGTTAAAGAAAGCGCTTTCTAAAATAAACATTTGTGCTAAAATTAACTTATTAACTTTGTAGGGAGGCACATCATATGAGTACTAAAAATTCTTATCAATTAGCCGATATCGGTCGGCATAATCCAATCTTCTCACAGATCCGTTCCACCGTGGAAACGGCCTTTTACGGTAACAACATGCATCAAGTTGCTGACGTTGCCGATGCTTACCACCGCGCCACTAAGGATCCTGGAACCGTCATTACGGACCTCCCCATCTATCGCGCCACCGATTTAGGCTTACCAGCAGATGCCAAGATGCTGATTGCCAATACCGGTAAAGTTGTCGGTCGGACCGCACAAGCACGGCGCATTTTAGGCAACCCTGGCGTTAGTGAAGCTGACATGGCTGGTCGTCTGCGCCAAGCTATTTTTGCCAGCGCACACCAAGATTTCATCAAGACGGATGTCCTAGTCGGCCTCGATGAAGACTTCATCGTCCGCGCCCACCTGGCCATTCCAGACGGATTCGCCAACAACCTACTCTCTTACATGCTCAACTTCCAGCCGATTACTGCGGCTTACCAAGCCATGTTCGAGCGTTCGGTGGCTTACCCTGAAGGTGATATTTACATTTACGCCGATCCAACTTATCATGACCCAGATTACCCTGATGGGCTGGCGATTTTTGACCCGCAGCACAACACCGCCGCAATTCTGGGCATGCCGTATTTCGGCGAACTCAAAAAGTCGACTTTGACCTTAGCATGGTCAATCGCGCACCGGCATGGCTTCGTCGCTTGTCACGGTGGCCTCAAAGCGTTCCATTTTAAGGACAAACAAGATCAAGTCTTTGCCATGTTTGGTCTCTCAGGTTCCGGTAAGTCGACGCTGACGCACGCTAAACACGGCTATAAGTACGACATTACCGTTCTGCATGATGATGCGTTCGTCATCAATCGCCAAAACGGGAGTTCAGTCGCCTTAGAACCGTCCTACTTTGACAAAACGAACGACTATCCGATGACTTCGGATGAAACGAAATACTTCATGACGATTCAAAATGTCGGTGTCACTTTAGACGACCAAGGACGTAAGGTGCTAGTCACTGAAGATTTGCGCAATGGGAATGGGCGGACGATCAAGTCACGTTACGCTTCGACGAATCGGGTCGATAAGGAAGACGCACCGATCAACGCCATTTTTTGGATTATGAAAGATGATAGTTTGCCACCAGTCATCAAAGTTGACGACCCGGTCCTAGCTGCGACGTTCGGGGCAACATTAGCGACTAAACGGAGCTCCGCTGAAAATATCATTGGTGACGTCGACCGGAACGCCCTAGTCATCGAACCATTTGCGAACCCATTCCGGGTCTACCCGCTATCTGAAGACTACCATGACTTCAAGGCCCTCTTTGAAGAACGCCACTTGGATTGCTACCTGCTCAATACCGGTTACTTTGGTGACAAGAAGATTCCTAAAGAAATTACGTTAGGCGCCCTAGAAGCCATCGTCAATAACACGACTGAGTGGGAATCCTTCGCCGGTCTCGACCACATGCAGAATTTGAAACTCGCAGACTTCCCTGTCGACGGTGAAAACGCGGACTATCGCCAATTAGTTGCGACCCGTCTGGGCATTCGGGCAAACTTTGTGGACCAATATCAACACAACAATAACGACCGTTTGCCACACGAAGTCACGGACAGCTTGGTTCACTTACAGCAACAATTAAAGCAACCTCTTGCAAAATAAGGATGGTATTCGTTCCCCGTTTCAAACCAATTAAGGTTATAATAAAAGTAGCAGGTATATGGCACTGAACTTTTACGAATTCTAAAAATCGGGGTGAGGAGCATGGAACTACCATTAAGTCAATTATCAGAAAAGCTCATTGGTTTTGAACGCGAGCATCATCTTACAGATAACGATCTAGCGTTCGGCAGTCAACTATCCGTTGAGCGGATTCACAACATCAAGTCTGGTGAAGCAACGCCAACTCAAGAAGAACTGCAACTATTGAAGAAATTCATGAACAGCAAGACTAAAGCCTAGACGCTGGTTCAGTGATAAAAACCAATTGGGGCACCTGTCCTCACTAAAACTGGTCGCACGATGCGACCAGTTTTTTGTTACTCAAAATTTGTTGCGCCGCGTTGGGCTAGTTAATATGTCATAAATCATGATTAAATCGTGCTGATTAGTTCAAAGTCAAGGGCAGCCAGCTTAGAACCGCTGGAAATAGTGCGGGTTAGCGTAAAGGTGATGGATAGACGCGGCCTATGCCGGCTTCCAGGCATTTCTGACAACACTGGAACGCGATGGACACAGATTTAAGCCGAAAGCCCACGTCTTAAATACTGGTCTTCCACTAACCAAGCACACAACGCTTGCTAAGTGGAATTTCATCGCTGAGCATTGTCAGAAAAACCTTCCAGCCGGGGATGGTATTCGAAAGGCAGACACGTGCGGACCCAACCTTTGATGAGCTAGTCGTTGGCTCTTAGTAAACAGTCGATTAGAAACTAACTGTGAGGATAGTTGCTAACGATAGCTGAGCAGTATTACTCATATTTAACATTTATAAACCAATAGCTTCATTGAACTTTCTCTAGCCGTCTGAGATTGCAAAGCATCAAGCTTTAAACAAAAGCAATTCTGTCGTCCAACTTCAAGACAAGTTGCCATTGAAATTAGTGAATAATCTTCAGGCTAACTACTCGGTATTGCGCACCATAAATCATCACCGCTGCTGATTAAAAGTTTGCCTGAAGGACCAATTACCCAATGTTCAGTGGTCAATTGTCCCCAGATAAGTGGTTGTTCATCAGCCATTCGAGCGGCTTCCCGACTGGAAGGGCCGGCTGACAATGCTCAGTAGCCAAATTATTCTTAGCTGGAAGTGGGCTGCTTCCGGCTTAGAATAAGACTCGTATTTGAAATTGCGCAGTGGGTTTCTGCGTGAGTTCAAATCGATGTCGGCTTACGTTCCAGCAATTGTCAGCCGGCCCCGGAAGTCGGACTAGGACGCCTCACCGGCAGACGAACAGGAATCCACCAACCGGCACTTTTTAATCATCTTTAATGCCCACGAATAACTAGCCCTAGCGTATTGAGCATATTAGTGTACGTATGCCGATTCAGGTGGGATAATGCGATAAAACCATTAAGTTAAGTCCAGGCATGCATTATCCGGCGCTAGTGCTACTGTTGATTTTCCCTGCGCATCAAGCGCGCCTATGACAGCTCATATGTAGGCGGCTAGCCTGACTTGCCAGCACAACCCGACTAGCACAGGCGACGAATTTTTGGTCAAAAAAATCGCCACCCAACCTGAATTGGATAGCGACTTTGTTTGTTAAATAATCGTTTTAGAACATGTGGATAGCAAAACTTGGTGTGTAGTAAGTGGTGCTCTTGATTGAAACAGTTTCGCCTTCAGTTGGTGAGGCAATGTATTGACCGTTGCCTAAGTAAATCCCAACGTGGTAAGGTGCTGAGTCAGAACCCCAGAAAATCAAGTCGCCAGCTTGTGCTGAGCTGAATGATACGTGAGTACCAACCGTAGCTTGGGCATAAGTGGTCCGACCGATTGAACGGCCAATCTTAGCAAAGGCAGCTTGCGTAAATGCAGAGCAGTCCATTTGTTCATATGGTGTGCCTAAGTAAGTCTTAGCAGCGGCGATCAAAGCACTTGCTGAACCAGTCGTTGATGAACTAGTGGTTGAAGTGGATGATGACGAAGCTGAAGCACTGTAGGCAGTTACGCTTGCAGTCGTCGTTGATGAACTAGTCGTGCTTGCAGATGAACTTGCTTGTGAGCTAGTTGAAGTTGCAGCAGCTGATTGAGTGCTGGTTGCAGTCGTGCTAGTTGAAGCTGAACTTGCTTGTGAAGCTGAGCTTTGGCTAGCAGAACTTTGGCTAGCAGAACTCGTTGAAGTTGCTGAGCTTGAGCTTGCTTGTGAAGCAACCGAGCTTGATGAAGCACTTGAAGTTACGCTGCTTGCACTAGTAGTTGATGAGCTGGTAGCAGCTGCACTAGTCGTTGAGCTAGCAGCTTGTGAAGTTGAAGTTGCGGCACTAGTTGACTTAGCACTGCTTGCACTAGCAGTGGTCGTCTTAGTCGTAACCTTTTCACCAGTCTTAACGCCAGGAATGTTGATGGTCTTACCGGCGATGATTAAATCTGGGTTGCTTAAGCCGTTAGCTTCGGCAATCTTGTTAACTGAAACATGGTACTTTTGTGAGTATGCCCAAACAGTGTCCCCTGCTTTGATAGTCATTGAATCGGCATTGGCAACTACTTGACTAGTAACTAACATACCAGCTAAAGCAGCAGTTCCTAACATCACTTGTTTAATATTTACTTTCACTTTAATAATGATCACTCCAAAAAGAATGTCACGTATGTACTTCAAGCCAACGTCTATACTACTCATTTTGTGTTACATACCAATACCAACAAAATAACAATATGTTACGAAAGTTACAAAACAGTAACAATAATTGGCCATCGTAACATTTCCAGCTTGAAACGCTATCATACCGGCATCTTTTTATTACTAAAATTTACTTTTTTTCAAAACTTTTTTGAAAAAAACTTGCCGATTAATCAAAAAAGCCGAATTTCAATAGTCAACGACTAGAAATTCGGATAATTGTCATGGTAAAAACGACCAAACGTTCGGTTAATGCCGGTTTATTTTGAACCGCGTTGGCGATGATGGGTCCGCGGCAGTCCTAACAGCCAACGAATATCATTGCCCGTAAAATTCAGTTTCAAAAATTCGCCTTCCTGCCCTTTTTGGTACATGGTCGGCAAAACTTGTGCGTCTAGTTTGATGACTTGCTGCGCGATCTCGTCGTCAAATAAATACTGGCGAGTGGCCGCTTCAATTTCTTTCATCGCAAATATCTGATTAGCATTCTCGAATAGCTGCGATTTATCAAGGGTTAACTGCTCACGTTTGAACTTAGCATATGACTGATCCAAAGCCTGTTCTGCTTGGGTGGTCAGTGCGGTGGTTGTCGTCATGATGGGCACCTCCTAAATTTACCCCTTATTGTAACCGCTGCCGTCTAGTTTGGCTACGCTGAACCATGCTTTTTAACCAAAATTTGCTATACTGAATGGGCAAGGGAGGAAATTAACTTGACGAAATCAAACGAACGCTATTATCAACCAACCGACATTAAGGACGCCCTCCAGACGATTCAAAAACTATTTAACACGTATACGGACGCCCCACTGACTCCCGAATTAATAGCCTATCATCAAAAATTAGTAAATCAATTATCAACAAATTTATTGCCATTGGCTCAACAACAGGACGATCAATTACGCGTCAGCCAAATCAATTCGATGACTGCAGTGATGCAAGACTGGCTCAAGCTGCGGTTAAACGGCCAAGTCTTCGGCGGTAAAATGCAACATTTCAAGTTTGTCAGCAACCAAAAGGCCCAATATAAGCGGCGCGTCCACAAAATTCGGGGCAACCAAAATCACCGCGCCAGTCGCCATTAATCGTTAACCTGGACTTGCACCCGACTTATTTTGCGGTATACTAAAAAGTGTATTGGGCCCTTAGCTCAGTTGGGAGAGCGCCTGCTTCGCATGCAGGAGGTCGTCGGTTCAAATCCGGTAGGGTCCATTTTAATCTTGTCAAAACGCCATTCAGTCCTTTGAACAAAGGTGCTGAATGGCGTTTTTTCGAGTCTGATTTTATGCTAAAAATATGATGTAACGTTCTGTTGCTTTACGATTTCAGCCGCTAAATTACAGGCTCGTCTCGTCCGATATCTATCGTGACCATCACTGTTATCACTGTTGGTTCATCTCAGAAACGACTACTCTGGCGGAATTCATAAAATTTGAAATACGTCAGGTGACAGTTTGAATATCGATTTAGAGATTTTATACAGTCCAAAACCAATCAAATATCCTACTATATTCAAAATCAGGTCATTGACGTCAAACGTGCGGTTACCTAGATAGAAGAAACTCATCAGTAATTGGAGCGTCTCGATACCCAGAGTCGTTAGTCCGCCAAGGATAATATTGGGTCTAGCCTGGCTAAATTGGTTGGGCCACAAGTACGCCACCAGTATTGACAACGGTAATAACAGTGCGGATTTCCAATGATTTGGCTGGGTGCATACTGAAACAGCTCCAAAACGTTGAAGTTAGCAAGGCACTGTTTGCCGAATCCATATTGATAGGCTTTAGCACCCCACTTAAAGACCATTATTGGAAAGAATGTCACACTCAGGAGCGCATAAACATACAGAAAAAATGCAATTAAGCCACTCACTTTAACAATCGTCACATGGCCATTGAAAAATTGCCGAATCAAAATATAAAAGAATAGCGGTATTAATATAATCAGCGTTGCCCCGGCATCTATCAGATAATCCGGCCCAAATCCATGTCCATTGATCATCATGTCGCTTATCACCCCCTTCAAGTGTTTGAACTCAGCTCTCCACCTTATATGAATCATTAACCCTATTAATATTATCCGTCAAAAATGTGACTATTTTGCGACGTCTCAATTTGATTTTGAAATACACCGCACCCGCGCTCCCATATCAACACGAAAAAATGCCCCTTATCTCAAAAGCATTCCGAGATAACAGGCATTACAAACACATCAGTTCAAGCAACGATACCCAGTCCAACCATTAACGATCGCCAGCCGACATTTCACGGCGGTCGATCACCGCACTATTCAAAAACCAGTGCCGGTGCCAGTCGCCACTCAACGCGGTAAAGGGCACAGGGGTCTTGCCGGCCGCTTCCACCTGGTCAATCAAATAGTTGCGTAAGATCCACGGGTCCTCCAAGGACTGTTGGGTCAAATCAAATAAACGGTCGAGTTTAGTGACGCTGATGTTCAAATCAGTTGCGACCTGCGTCTTCGTTAGTCCAGTCAACGCAAAGTTTGCTTGTAATTCTTCACGCGTGGCGCGCATTTGTTGCGGATTTAGTGACATTGTTCAATTCCTCCTATAAAAGGGTCCTTTTAATTGGTCATCATACAGGGGCAACCCTCGTCGGCCCAATCACGATTGTAAGTGACACCAATTCTCAACCGGGTCCTACTAACAGGGCACCCTGCTGCGGTTAACAAACCGTAACAGCTATTATAGCCGCCTGACACAATTAAGGAAGTGACGTTTTGAGACAAATATAGTATTGGTGTATCATAACTGCATGACAAAAATTATAATGAACAATCAAATGCAAATTGACCAGCGAACCCATCAAACTCACCGCAAGTTAATGACCGCGCTGCAAGCTCACTTTGCGGCGCAAATACCCTTCAATAAATTGACCGTCAAACAGCTTTGCCACGATGCCCATGTTGGTCGTGCGACCTTTTATCGCCATCACCAAGATATTGCAGATATTATCGTTGTCGAATACCTGATTACCCTGCAGGAACTCGGCCACGCGCTTAATAACTTGGAAAACCCGACCTATGCCACGATTGCAGGGGCCGTTATCACCACCATGCGCGCACACTTGGATTTACCCCAACTGACCGCTTGGGCGCATTGTGCTGACCGGGTTCTTCCACTAGAAACTGGTTTCGCCCAGCAACTACTCACCGCATTAGCAATCCAGACGCCACACCAGCATTTCATCGCGACTTTTCTGGGCCACAGTTGCCATCAATTTGCCTGCCAACTCGCAACAACTCAGCCCGCACTCAATCGAATCGAGACGTATCGCCTCTTCATTCAGCTCGTCCCGAATGTCTTGCAAACGCCAACGATTCCTACCGATACTAATTTGGATTGAGACTGACCGGTCGAAATAATGACTGACAACAAACTCATCGGACCCAAAAACGCGCAGACTAACTTTTTGGCGTCACCACGAGTATCCCAAAACTTCGTGCCCAGTTTTGGGACTGCTTGACACGACGCTAGCTGACTCATAATTATATTTATTTACTAACCCCAAAGTGGGCGCCTTTATTTGACGCTTCTCGACTAGCCAGTTACGCTAGACTTATCAAAGCTACGGAGGGGATTACATGCCAATCAATCCAAGTCACGCCCAAGATGTCTGGAAAGACGTCGGAGAACACGTTCAATTTACAGTTCTTCAGTTAAACCGCCAGGATCCGCAACACGACCGTGAAGTGTTCCAAGAATTTGCTGACCGGTCACAAGCCATTATTCGTTCCTTACGCATCCGCGACGCCAAGCCCGAGACCGGTACCCAACTGAAAGTTAGCATCGGTATTAGTAGTAGCGCTTGGGATTACCTCTTCCCGAACGCCCCCAAGCCGCGCGAACTCGAGACCTATACGACATTACACGGTCCCAAGTACAGTATGCCCGCGACTGACGGGGACCTCTTCTTCCACATTCGTGCTAGTAACGAAGCGGTCGTTTACGAGTGCCAGACCCAATTTCAGCGGGTACTCGCACCCATCACATCCGTTCTCGACGAAACTAAGGGCTTTCGCTACTTTGAAGGCCGCGCCATCATTGGCTTCATCGACGGAACCGAAGTGCCTGCCATCGAAGACGCCGCTGATTACGCCTTAGTTGGCGAAGAAGATCCGCAGTTCATCAACGGCTCTTACGCCTTCGCTCAAAAATGGCAACATGATATGCCGATTTGGGAACACATGACCACCGGCGACCAAGAAAAGGCAGTTGGACGCGAAAAGTTCAGCGATTTTGAATTGGATGACGACGATAAATTCAAAAACGCCCATAACGTGGCTTCCAAGTATGAAATCGACGGTGTCGAACAAAAAATCGTTCGGATGAACGTCCCATACGCGCAACCCGCTGTGTGTAATATTGGCACCTATTTCATCGGCTACGCACGTCACTGGACCGTCACCAAGGGTATGTTACAAAACATGGTCGACCAAGGCGACTTCCTATTGACCTTCTCCAAACTGCTGTCCGGCCAAGTCTTCTTCATTCCATCACGGGACTTGCTGGCGCAAATTGCAGATGATGACTTTTAATTTCGCTTAATAACCAGACCTGTATGACGCAAAAACGGCTCTGAAACCAACCTCCGAATCGGAAGCTGGCTCAGAACCGTTTTCTTAATCATTTGATGATTTCCGTGCAATATTAATAGCTGCTAACGTTGAGATCAGCATTAATCCTGTCATAATCATGACAGCTGTATTGTACGAAACGACTGGACTAGCAATGCCGGCCGTCATTAACGTGATGATTGACAGCCCAACTGAGCTCCCAATCTGATGCACCATGTTGACCACACCCGATGCCGAGCCCGCAATCGCCGCATCCGTATTCGCGACCCCCGCGACCGTCAGTGGACTCAAAGAAAAGCCTTGGCCGATCCCGATAATCACCATTGGAATCGCAATCGCCGTCACGTAGCCCGCGCGCACGCCAACCAGCGCGGCCATCAATAAGCCGACTAACGTAATCAGTTGCCCCGCAATCAAGATTTGATTGTTCGTAAATCGGTTATTCAAACGTGACACCAGGGTGGCGAAGATGAATTGAGGCACCGTTTCAGGCAAAAAGCCTAGTGCAGCCATTAATGGCGTAAAATGATAAACATTTTTGCATTGCTTGTGGTGTTAAGAAGAAGTACGAAATCATCGCACCGAGAAAGAAGAACCGCGCCACATAGGCACTACTGCGTTCACGGTCAGCGAATAATTTCAATGGCATGATTGGATGGTTTGAGCGGTGTTCTTGCCATACAAACGCTGCCAGAACAATAATCGCAATGATAATCGTTAACACCGGATTTTTAGCGCCATTAATCCCGTAGACCAGCGCAATGATCCCAATCACTGATAATAATGAGCCCAACCAATCCAGCTTGCCAGTACTGCGTTGACTAATCGGAACAAATTTCAAAGTCAATAAGAGCATCACAATGCCAATCGGCACGTTCAATAGGAAGCCCAGTCGCCAAGTCGTGTAGCTGGAGATCAAGCCACCAATCACGAGACCAAAGCTTGCGCCCAGGCCACCAGTAGCGCCGTAATACACAATCGCGCGTGTCCGCATGTTATCTTGATACGTATCCATTAGTAACGCGAGCGTCGTCGGCGCCAGAATAGCGGAACCAATCCCTTGCAGTGCCCGCATGCTAATAATCATCCCCGCACTCGTCGAAAGTCCGACCAGTAACGAGCCAATGCTAAAAATCACCAGGCCAATCAAGAAAATCTTGCGCCGTCCAAAAATATCCCCGGCACGGCCACCGAGCATTAACAAGCCACCAAACGTCAGCGCATAGGCGTTCGTCACCCACGAGAGCGCTTGGGCTGACAAATTCAAGTCAGCGGCGATTTTGACCGTACTGGTAAAAACAATCGAATTATCCAGCAGAATCATAAAATAACTAATCAGAATAATTGGCAAAATGATGCCAAACCGTTGTTGTGTTTTATTCATGTTTGCTTACCTCAATCTTTAATTAATAGCCACAGTCTATAACCTTAAAGTAACTTCAAGGCAAGCTTTTTTCTGAAAATAATTTGTTTTTTTGAAAAAAAGGCCCTGCAAGCACGGCGTAATCATCCAACTCAGTTAAGTTAGAATGGTTGTGCCGACTCACAAGGGCCTTTTCATGATTGTCCCTAGCCACTGTTTAAGATTGCAGCTAGTCACTAGTCCTGATTATGTTGTCGTTCCAAGGCACGCAGCTCTTCTTCCGCTTCCTGCATGTGGTCATAATAATGATCCAACTTGTAATGCAAGTGGTCGATTGCCGCCTGAATGTCATCACGTCTTTCTTCCATTTCTTCGAGCTGCGTCTTCAATAAATCGATCTGCTCACTCGTATTATCTTCCTGAGCATCAATTAACTGAATATAGCGCCGCAAATTCACAATGCTCATCCCAGCGGCTCGCATCTGGCGGACAAACACGATCCGCCGAATAATCCGGTCATCGATTTCCCGATTTCCCGTCTCACTGCGGTCGATAGCTGGAATCAGCCCTTCCTTTTCATAATACCGAATCGCCGCCGAAGATACGCCCGTCTGCTCACTTGCTTGTTTGATATTCATTAGAAGACCTCCATATTACTAATTTGAATTACACCATTCATGGCCCTATTATCTAACCTTCAAGTTACTTCAAGGCAAGCCCTAAAGTGACTTTTTCATTAATTTCGATTTTACGTCATACAAACTAGCCGACTTGTCGACTCCAATCCAAGCTACTAATCCTGACTAATCATGACTGAATCACCGGCATTCGCGGCTAGTCGTTCAACCGCAGTCCCAATCAAATCACCGTGTTTTAGAATGAACGCGCTCGCCGGCTCTAATAGGCGCACCTAATTTATTGTCGTTTTTCCCATGCAAGCGGCCTGACATCTGCTATAGTTAAGTCATAAAGATAGTAATTTACAGGAGGCTCTCAACATGGCAAATCGGTACTTACATAACGTTCAAGGCTTATTTGACACCATTGCACCTAATTATGACCGTATGAATAATATTATTAGTCTCGGAACGCATCGACACTGGCGCAAGCAAACGATGGCCCAGATCCATCTCGCACCTGATGCTCACGTTCTCGATTTGTGTTGTGGCACGGGAGATTGGACCATTGCGCTCGCACGGGAATTACAACCGACTGGCGAAGTGATCGGACTGGATTTTTCCGCGCCAATGCTCAAGCTAGCGCAACAAAAAGTCGCCCAACAACACGTCGCGGACCGGGTCTGGTTGCGCCGCGGTAATGCGATGCACCTTCCATTTAAAGATAACACATTCGACCTGGTCACCATTGGTTTCGGCCTTCGCAATCTTCCGGACAAAGCCCAGGCATTAGCTGAAATTTACCGCGTCCTCAAACCTGGCGCACGACTAGTCTGCCTAGAGACCTCCCAACCGGATCAACCGCTCATCAAACCGGTCTGGCAATGGTATTTCACTAAAGTTGTCCCATTATTTGGCCGCTTATTCGCACATCAATATCAAGAATATTCTTACTTACAAGAAACGACCCGCCACTTTGCCAGTTATCAGCAGCTAGCTCAGATGTTCAGGACGGCTGGCTTCCAAAACGTCCACTATCAACGTTTTAACTTTGGCGCTGCCGCTGCACATTTCGGGACCAAGGAGGCCGATTAAATGGATGAACTGACTGCCTTTAATCGGTGCCTCGACTGGCTCACCCAAGCCGTTGCGCAGCCTACTCGAGTAGATGGCGTCGTCCTGTGCGGCAATAGTCTGCCAGCGACCGCGATTGCGGCGGGGCAACTCGCCCAGCAGTATCAGCTGCCGACCGTCATCATTGCGGGCGGCGTGGGTCACGCGACGAAGTACTTACGCCACAACCTCGACCAACCGGCATCGCACGCTAGCGAAGCGGCCCTGATGGCGACACTCATCCGCCAAACCGGCTATACCGGTGAGCTCCGACTAGACGAAACTTCGACGAATACCGGCAGTAACGCCACTAACGCACGGGATTTAGCCCCAGCCAATTGGCGCCACGTCCTGCTGAGTCAAGACCCGTTGCTTGCTCGCCGGACTGAATTAACGTTTGCCGCTAACTGGGATGGTGTTGACTTTACTCGCTATCTACCAACGACACTCCAGCTGAGTCAACTGGAACCACTCCGATTCAAGGGAGATACCACGCTGACGGGCTGGCAACCAGCCTACTTTACCGAACTATTGCTCGGCGAATTTCAGCGGCTAGCGGATACCCCCACTGGTTACGGTCCCCGCGGGCAAAGCTTCATTGCGCATGTTGATATTCCTGAAGACGTTCTAGCAGCGGTTGCTGATTTACAGTCCAGAGCGCTGCGTCGGCAACGTTTAGGAATTACAACGTATTAAAATGAGCACACGCTTGGTTCTAAAATCGAAACCAAACGGACTCAATAAATGACTGACTAAAATGGCGCCTGGATCGAAGTGTTACATTCGATTCAGGCGCCATTTTTAATATTCATCAGTCGTACAAAACGGTCCCTCCGAACGGCATTCCATTAGCGGACTTAGCGCTGCGGTTCGCCACTAAATACGGTAGCATAGCGCGTTGTCAGTTCCTGTGCGAGCAACTCACCGGCTAGCTGAGAGCCTGCCAAATCCAAATGCACGTCATCCGTCGTACTTGGGTGCCACGTGGCCGTTTCAATCAATTCAATTTGCATAAATTCCGCCGTAACCGCGCGAATTACCGTCGCAAAGGCCTGATTGAACGGGACCAGCACGGCCAAACGACTATTCGGATACAGACGCTGCACTTGATTCAAGAAGCGTCGGAACACGATTGTAAAGGCCGTCTCATCAAGTTTGCGGTCATTCGTACCGACATTGATAACGACTAAATCTGTTGGGACTGGTTGCCACGGCGTTGTCGCATCAATCGCTGTCAGTGCGTCTGGTAAAACGGGGACCCCGCCCGTTCCGGGTTTCTGGAGACCGACCGCACTATAGGCGATCCGTACGTTGCGGCTATTCAGCAAGTCACTTGCCACCGCCGCGTAATTGGCTTCACCACGATAATCTTCACCGGGATTTCTCCCAGCCACCCAACAGCCGGCAGTCAGCGAATCGCCAATCCAAGTCAGACTATGGCGTCCTAATTGAACGGGCTGCAACGTCCCATCACTCGTCAAGGCACTGATTGCAAACCCTTGATTGCCATCCCAGACGCGGTCTTCATCGGTATTACCACTCAGCACCAAGCGAATCACGTGGGGCCGACCATCCAAAGTCAGCCAGATTGGGTCACTCGTCACAGCTTGGCGCCGAAACGGCAACCCGTCGATTTGGATTGCAATCCAACTCGGTAACTCACGCGCTAAATCCAGCATGGTAATGCGGACAAAACTCGCCGCCGTGGCCTGAAACCACATTTCAGCGCCCAAATTAGTACTGTACATCACGGGTTGCTGCTCAATTTCTTTGATTGCCCATCGCCCCTGAAAATAAGCGGGCATCAGGGGTTGATTAGCTTGTGTTACTTGGTAATCCACGGTATTTCCTCCATCTCTATCTCTGTTGTAATTCACACCAGCAGTGTTCAGTTAAGTGAACAATGGTAGCTGGCGTGTTTGTTGAAACCCAATCCGATACGCGTTGTCAGCCAGCCCCGGAGGTCGGACTAAGGCGCGCACCGGCTGACGAACAATAAGCCAACCTAAGAATCAGCATTAACGCTACAAAACACCAATCACAACGGTAAATCTGATTTATTTTGATAAATTGACCAAAACTTGATGGCTATCAAGTTGCCATCAAGAATCAGCGGCTATACTAGGGTCATCAAATCAAATAAGGAGTTGCAAATTATGAAAATTCAGGGGTTTCTAACTAAACATACGAATCAAATCACATTAATCACTGGTATTCTGATCGTCCTCGGCATGCTCAGCAAATACTTGTTCCAATTCACGCTGGGCTACCAAGTCATTCTGGCTGTCGCATCCGTGATTGCGGTCATTCCAATCGCGGTTCGGGCTTGGAGCGCGCTGCGCAACAAGGTCTTCAGTATTGAACTGTTAGTCAGCATTGCCGTTATCGGGGCCTTCATCATTGGCGAATTCAACGAATCAGCCATCGTGACGTTCCTATTCTTGTTCGGGTCCTACCTCGAAAGCAAAACATTGCAAAAGACGCGGACGGCCATCAAAGGTTTGACTGACATGTCACCAACGACCGCGACCCTCGTAACCGCTGATGGTACGGAAGAAGTCGATGTCGATGATGTTGACGAAGGCGATGTTGTCTTAGTCAAAACGGGGAGCCAAGTCCCTGTCGACGGGGTCGTCGTTGAAGGTAATGGTTACCTCAACGAAGCTTCTATCACCGGTGAAGCCCGTCAGATCAACAAACAACTCAATGATTCCGTTTATTCTGGTACGATGGTCGAAAACGGCTATCTTAAAATCAAAGCGACTCAAGTGGGTGATGACACGACGTTTGCTAAAATCATCGAACTCGTCGAAGAAGCCCAAGACACGAAGTCCAAAGCCGAAAAGTTCATCGACCGCTTTGCTCAATATTATACGCCTGCCGTTCTCGTTTTAGCAGTCTTAGTCTTCGCCTTCTCACGTGACTTCCGATTAGCGATCACCGTCTTAGTTCTAGGATGCCCAGGGGCCCTCGTTATCGGTGCCCCCGTCTCAAACGTTGCCGGAATCGGTAATGGTGCCAAACGTGGCATCTTAATCAAGGGTGGCGAAGTCGTCGATACCTTTGCCAAAGTCGATACGCTGGTCTTCGATAAAACGGGGACTTTGACGGAAGGTAATACTGCCGTTACCACGATGCACACTTACACGACTAACGCCGACAATCAACTCGCTTTAGCCGCTGCCATCGAAAGCGTTTCTGACCATCCACTCGGTCAAGCTATCGTGACCTACGCAGCCCAAAAGTCCGCCGGTGTCGCACCCGTCCTCGATGATACCGAAACCGTCAAAGGCCAAGGCATCTGCGCTAAAGTCGGTGACCAATCCGTCGTCATTGGGAACCAAAAGATGTTAACCGCGCATCAAATCGAACTTAACCCAGCTCAACTCAAAGACCTGAACGATTTACAAGCAGGTGGTCAATCCACAGTCATCATGGCCGTTGATGGCCAAGTTCAACTGATCTTCGGGATTGCCGATACCATCCGCCCAGGCGTCAAGGATTCACTCGCCGCACTCAAAGCTCAGGGTATCAAGAAATTAGTCATGTTGACTGGTGACAATCAGTTAACGGCCCAAGCAGTCGCAGATGAATTGAACCTAGACGAAGTTCACGCCAACTTATTACCAGAAGAAAAGGTCGAATACGTTAAAAAGCTCAAAGCTGATGGGAACACGGTCGCCTTTATCGGTGATGGAATCAACGACAGTCCGTCCATCGCTAACGCGGATATCGGTATTGCCATGGGTAGCGGGACCGATGTCGCTATCGACACCTCCGACGTTGTCCTGATGCAATCCAGCTTCCCAGCACTGGTCCACGCCCATGGTCTCGCTAAGAAGACGGTGCTCAACACGCGGGAAAACATCTTCATCGCCATCGCGACGGTGGCCTTCCTCCTGATTGGCTTAGTCTTCGGCTACATTTACATGGCCAGTGGGATGTTCGTCCACGAAGCCAGCATCCTGGTCGTTATTTTCAACGCGATGCGCCTGATCAACTTCCAGACCAAGTTCGACAAACAACAACCTGCCAAAACGATCCAAGCCGCAACGGCCTAACCACGTTACGGATATCCACCCCCAGCCCATAAAAAATGGCAACCAGACTAGTCTTCCCCAACTAGTCTGGTTGCCATTTTTTAGCTAATAATAACTAAAATGATAACGCCATAATAATTTCATAAGTACGCTCGGTTGATTAATTGCAATTATAAACTAAAAAAGATCTTGTAAAGCCAAATCCCAATCACGGCGCCAACAATCGGTGCCACGACCGGAACCCAGCTGTATTCCCAATGTGAAGACCCCTTATTGGGAACCGGTAATAGTGCGTGAACGAGCCGCGGCCCTAAATCCCGGGCAGGGTTCAGAGCTGGCCCAGTCGGCCCACCTAGTGAGATGACCATTGCCGCAATCAGTAATCCGACCCCGATGTTAGCAATATCGATATTTTGATGGAAGAACATCCCGCGATACAGGCCCATCGCCCCAAAAATTAGGACGGCGGTCCCGACCATTTCGGTAATGAACCCGTTCAGCTGACTGTGAGCGGCGTCACTAGTGGCAAACGTCCCTAATACTGCGCCAGCATCAGTCGTTTGTCGGTAGTGTGGCCAGTATAGTGCGAGAATCAAGCATTGTCCTACGATGGCACCGAGAAATTGCCAGATTAAGTACTGCGCAACGTGTGACCAGGGGAAGAGACCAACCGTTGCTTGACCAATCGTAATCGCAGGGTTCAAGTGGTTACCAGAGATTGACCCGAACATCATTGCTGGCAGCATAACCCCCAGCCCGTACCCCGACGCCACCAGTAGCCAACCCCCGTTGGCGAGTCCTGGATCGTCGTTTCCGGTCGTGTTCTTTAGGAATGCATTAGCGACAGCACCGTTGCCTAGTAGCACTAGGATTAGGGTGCCAAAGAATTCTGCAGCGTAGCGTGCTTCCCATGAACCTGTCATCTTGTATCCTCCTCGTATGGTACCGAGCATCTATGATACTTTGAAGGATAGCAGATAAAACCATTTATGTAAACGCTTCATTTTGCTGTAATAAGCCGTTTCTAATCATCCGAGCCGGCCTCCTACTTATACCCCCGCTCGTATTAAAGTCGATCTAGCGACGTTTGTTATGAGTCGCGTCGACTTTCAAGCTGGCAAATCAGATCATCACCCTGGTTCATAATTGATGAAGCTCAACAATTGCGAGTCTTGATTTGCCACCAGCGCTACCTGATTTCAGAAAAACTGTCATGCTGGAATTCAGTCATTAAAGCTAACTTTTCAGACGCTGAATGTCTAGAACTCGTCGTACAAAAAATCCTTTATGGAAAGTCAGATGACTGATTCTATTTCAGTTGACAACCATAAAGGAATCATAACAAGCAGGTATTAGGCCTAGGGAACTGCCCCTCCTCCGTATTATTGGCTAGGCCACGTATTGGTCGTACCTAGCATGTTGAACTCGCCCCACCCCTTCTGAGAATGCGCCAGTTCATTGATCGCTGCTAGTATTTTGTTTTCATCGGCAGTGAATTGTAACTTATCGACAAACACCTGACTGGCAATCTGATCATAGACGGCGCGGGCCTGGCGTTCAGGCGTCTGTTGGTTATGTTCGACTTTACTGATACCAGTTTCAAGAATATTTAGCACATACTGATAACGTTCGGGCGTAGCGTGTTGCTGCAGTGAAAGCTGTAACCGAGTAAATAAGTCTAAAGCTTGTTTTTTAGCATGGTCCGACTTCGTGTTAGTCACAAAATCCCCTCCTGACATTAAGGTAAAAAAAGCCTTTTTCCCCGTGGTCATCGTAAGGCTTCCCCACATAACTGTCAAACCCAGGAAACCGGTTGCACGTCAGCCATTTGAAAGTTAACTTGATAAATTGGTCATTTGGACAAAAAAGTTGCATTTGCATACCTATGGGGGTATATTATCAATTGTTAATAAAGTACATCTGGAGGGTTTAACATGATTAAAGAAATTCATGATCAAGATTTTGCGAAAGAAACAGATACTGGGATTGCCGTCGTTGATTTCCGCGCTGACTGGTGCCCGCCATGTCGAATGATGGACCCAATTTTGAAGTCATTGTCCGAAGATGCTAACTACAAAGACAAGGTCAACTTCGTTTCATTGAATGTCGACAACGACAAAGAAATTGCGAGCCAATTCCAAGTTCAAGGGATCCCAACCTTCCTAATCAAGAAGGATGGCCAAGTCGTTAGTCATCTCGTGGGCGCGCGGCCAAAGCCAGCCTTTGAATCTGAACTCCAAAAAGCACTCGATTAAGTCGACGGGAGGTCTCCATGGCAGCTACCGAAGAATATGTCACCAGTAAACAAATTCAGACCCGTCTGAAGCGCTCCGCTGGTCAACTGGACGGCGTCTTGCGAATGATGGATGAGGACCGCCCTTGCGACGACGTCCTCGTTCAACTTTCCGCGGTCAAGTCCAGCATCGACAAGGCAATGAAGCTGGTCATTGCCCGCAACATTAATAATTGCGTCGACAATATGACAAGTGCCGATGTTCAGAACCTCGAGCACTCATTAGACTTGTTGTTAAAAACGAAATAACATAAGCAGTAAATAATCGACCGTATCTCCTGCGATCGCCATATGGATTCTGATTACCTCATTAAACATATTGATGAGGTGCTTTTGAAGGAAAAGAGTGTTCTGAGCTTCTCTCAAAAACCGAGAAGTTCAGAACACTCTTTTTTACTGGAAATAATTTGTAAAACAATTCGGGAAAACAATACGGTTAATTATTTACTGCTTACTCAGAAAAACACATAAAGTATTGCTCATTTGGCCTGTTTATCGACTCAATTATAGGGCCTCACAATCATTTTCCGCCTTCTCAATTATTCATTCAATAAATCGTAATACTTGGGTTCGTCAACGGGAAGAGTTTTTGCACTGATTTCGATGCTTTCGGCTAACAGTTGATAAAAGTCAGTTATCATAATCGATTTATGTTTCAAACGAAACTGAGAAATCGTCTTCCAGTGATTACCGTCATCCTCGCTAATCTTGCCATTCAAGTGCGTTGCTAGATATGCAACTAAATTGTAAAATCCTTTTTGATTGAAAGGTAACTCAGTTTCATACTCAGTAAACACCGCAATTTCTTTAGAATTATCTTTAACTGGCTGTATAAGTAATCCGTCTGCCTTCCATTCCAAGGGAACATTCTTCCATTCTGGATTTAAGTCACTTGGAAATAGAGAAAAAGATAGTCGAAATTCATCTTTCAAAGTTTGTGTGGTACCGGCATGGTTAATCCACAGTCCGTTCTTGTCTATTCCCCAAATCAATTCAGCTAAATCATCTAACTCAATATTAATCTTGTTTTGATTGACTTCAACTAAAGCACGCATTTTTGTCATCCTCACTTTAATGATTGTGCAGCTTTATAAATTGCTTTCCTGATTTTCTGTAAATTACCAGATGTGAACTGGTTTCTCGTTTGTTTTCTGAGGGCTCTTATTGCATCTTGGACACTGTTAATATCAGAATAATCAAGACGTGAAACAAGTTATTAACTTTTCTTGCATCCGGCGCATTCGATGTTCCAAAACCGCCTCTAAAATATCATCGCAGATTCCTTCTGACACAGCATCCGTACAAATGTCCTCTATTACCATAATGGAGCTTTTTTTATATCATCCACTTTTTTGACCGGTCGCATTGGTTTTGATAGCCTATTTTACTTCTGTTGCACAGTTTTTTCGTGATAGCCATCCAAATCATAATCTGATAATGAAGCTTTTGCTAAATTTAGGGCATATAACTACTGCGGACCCGCTACTGCAACACTTTTACTGAACGTGTACGTATTAACTTATTGGAAGGCCTGTAAGAGATATACCGGTTTTGGCCGGTAACCTGGCATTGTAGTTGCCTCACCTTGCTTGTATTTTTGCTTATAATTATAAACCTCATATAGCTTAGCAGTGCTTCGTTGAAGTGCGTCATCAGATAACTGATCAAGTGTGTGTTAAAAAAATTGACAATCAGCACCCTGATAAGTCTTCAACATTAGTTGTTCATAGCGCTTGTTAGCGGGCTTACGAAACAACACTCAATCGATTCAAAAAAACGTGCATGATTGCAGCATCAAGTTAACTTGATAGCCGCAATCACGCACGTTTTTTATTAATCATTAATACTAACTAAAGTTTGTCGTTTCTTAATATTCAGCGCTCAATTGTACCAAGTAAAGTGGTCATTCATCCGTCAATCGAGCAGCTACCCAACTATCAGGCTGAGTGAGCGAGCACGCACTGCCGAACAGTAAGCCACCTCAACTACTAACAGCGGCGGTTATTTTCCAATTGGCGCCAGCTAACGCCACTAATCCTTCCAATCGCCCTTTTTCCAATCATCATGGTTCCAATCATCTTTTTTCCAGTCATCGTCGTCATCACTGTGGGACTGCTCGGTATCCTTGGGCGCTCGTTTTGCTCGCTTCAACAGTACTGTCGTTGAAACAACCGTCACGAATCCAGTCGCGATAATAAAGACAAACGTCCACATGATAATATCACTAATCGACATCTTGGGGTCCCTCCCTTAATTAATGTCGCTAGTATAGCGCAGCCCAGTCACAATAGCAAAAGTGCCCGGAATCGCCTGCCCACACAATGGCGATTCCGAGCACTTCATTTGAATTGACCTGACTAATTAGTCATCATCATCTTCGTCTTCTTCATCTAGTCCGGTACGTGCGTCATTGCCCAAGTAGGCTTGCAGTTCCCGGATGTTGCGATTATTGCTGCCGCGGTAAGCGACTAACCATGCGGCTAATGCTGGCCGGGTCTCTTTTTCAGCTAACTTGATAGCCCGGTCAACGAATAGGTTTTCCGTATCAAAATCCTTGATGGTTGCGGCCACGAGTTCATCAGCGGATTGGTACTTGAAAGCCCCGTTTTCTTCCAACATTGAATACTTGGTTAATTCAGCCGTTGTGGAAGATGGCTTTTGGTTTTCATCTAAGAGTAAGTCACCGAGTTCAGCAAACTGACGGACATTTTGGTCGATCAGTTGTTGATATTCCGTCCGCAATGCCAATGATTGCGGGCCTTTGACGTACCATTTGACCTGACTTAACTTAACATAGGCGACCATTAGATTCGACAAGATGTGATTCGTCATCGCACCGGCAGTCGGGACGTGGTGGTCAATATCACTTTGTTTTAATTCAGCGGCGTATTGTTCATCGATTGTTAATTCACTCATGAATGCGTCCTCCTATTTAACCTTAACGTTTTCTACTTCATAGCCCAAACCGGTAACGACTTGTGCCAAATCATCGGCCGACGTTACTTCTGGATCAAAGTTGGCCTTGACCTTGCTAGCATTGAATAACACTTTGACATTTTCGACACCCTCGTGGTTCGACACAGCCTTTTCAATCTTGGTCATGCATGATGGGCAGGTCAACGTTCCTAATTGCATAATAATTTTCATTTCAATTACCTCCGTATCAACTCATTTGATGGTTCTATCATAACCGGATTTTATTGATAAGAACTTGACCGCCGTCAAGAAATAATAAAAAGTTTTCGGTTACAATAAAATTGTTAAAAATCAAGCCATAGATGAAACGCGAACGCCTACGCCATAGCAGAAATCTGGTATAGTAAAGGTGAATCTAATTAGGGGGTGTTCTCATGGCAGAGCATGAATGCGTTCAGTTAGTGCCGATTTTCAAGGAACTCGCGGATGAACAGTTAGATACAATTGAAACGATCGTTCAGCATCATCACTTTCCAGCCGGCAGCACCATTTTCAGCGCTGACGACCCACTCGATTCGTTGATGATTCTCGCCAACGGCCAAGTCAAAGTCTATCAATTAGCTGCAAATGGCCGGGAACAGTTACTGTACTTATTACAAACTGGTGATATTGATGGCGAAGCTGCCCTATTCGAGAACCAACGCCGCACGTCCTTTGGCGAAGCGCTGGTTCCGACCGATGTCTGCAGCATCCGCCGCGCCGACTTTCAAGCGTTGATGCAACAATATCCTAGCATCAGCATCAACGTCTTAAACGTCTTCGGCAGACGGCTCACCCAGCTGGAACGCCAAACGACGAGCACGGCGACCGAGTCCGTTGAAGCGCGCTTAGCCAACTACCTCACGGAAACGGCGGCCGCACTCAAGACGGACGCGTTTAAATTACCATTAAAGAAGAAGGACTTGGCGACCTTCTTGGGAACCACCCCTGAAAGCATTAGCCGCAAGCTCGCCTTGTTCGAACGTCAAGGCCTGATTACCCAAAAGACTGGCAAAATCATTAAAATCAACGATGCAGACCAACTGTTATTAACTGAATAAGATAATCAAACCAACCGGATGGCGATTCACCATATGCGTGAGCGTTCATCCGGTTGGTTTGTTCACCCGCCTATTTTTGCGCCGATCGCGCCCGTAATCTTGGCCCAACCAATCATATATAAGGGCCCCAATTAACACGATTGCCGTGACTGAAGCGCGCCATTTGGCCACTACACCCACCCGGTTTAATTTTGCCGACAGCTCTCACTGTCCAAAATCATTTTAATTTTCAGCGGTTCTCGACGATACCACTTGGATTAATCTAAGGTATAATTAAACTAGTATTAGAAAATTTATTAGGGAGTGGATTTAATGGCAACCATTAATCAAGCAGCAGTAAAACAAGATCTCTACGATGCCGTCAATGGCGAGTGGCTCAAAACCGCCGTCATTCCGGATGACCATTCTTCAACTGGTGGCTTCATGGACTTAGTCGATGCCATCGAAAAAACGTTAATGCATGATTTTGATGCCATGGCTGCGGGTTCAGTTGAGCCTGATAATCCCCAGCTAGCTGAATTTATCAAGTTTTACCGCTTAGCCAAAGATTTTAAGCAACGCGACGCTAACGGGGCCGAACCACTATTACCATGCCTCAAGCAAGTCGATAGTCTAAGTAATTTTGCTGACTTACAACAACGGATGCCCGATTGGATCTACGACGGCCTCCCATTGCCATTCAGCCTGGACGTCGACGCTGACATGAAGAATACCAAGGTCAACGCCCTCTTCGCCCAAGCACCCGGCACCATTTTGCCCGACAAGACTTACTACGACGAAGGCAACCAGGCCGGCCCTAAGTTACTCGCCATCTACGCACAAATGATGACTGAACTGCTTCAAAAGACCGGCTACGACGAAGCGGAAGCCAAGCAAATCGTCGACGACACCTTGAAGTTTGACCGGTTGATCGTGCCGTGGGTCAAATCCGCTGAAGAATCCGCTGATTACAGCAAGATGTATAACCCGCGTAAATTCAACGATTTCGTCAACACAAGTCGGTACTTAGACCTAGCTGCCATCACGTATTCGGTCATCGATGGTAATCCTGAACAAGTCATCCTGCCAGAACCCGCCTTCTTTGACCATTTCAATGAGGTGGTCAATCCGGACAACTTCGGCTTGATGAAGAACTGGATGAAGGCGAAGTTAGTTCAACGCTACAGCGGCTACTTAAGCGACGACATGCGGGTCTTAGCGACGACCTACTCCCGGGCCCTCTCTGGACAAAAGGAACCACGTAACCAGGCGAAGAGCGCCTACTACCTCGCAACCGGCACGTTTGACCAAGTCGTTGGCCTCTACTATGGTCACAAATACTTCGGTGAAGCTGCCAAAGCTGACGTGCATCAGATGGTCGAGAAAATGATTGGCGTCTACAAGCGCCGTCTGCAAGCCAACACTTGGCTCAGTGCCGATACCCGTGCCAAGGCCGTCACCAAGCTTGATAAACTGGGCATTCAAGTCGGTTACCCTGATAAATTGGAAGCCATCTACACGAAGTTCAAGACGCACACTCCTGAACAGGGCGGCAACGTGTTGAGTAACGTGCTCCACTTCAACCGACTTGCTCGGCAAGACATGTTCTCAAAATGGGGTAAGGCCACGGACCGGACGCGCTGGGAAATGAGTGCGGACACGGTCAACGCTTACTACCACCCATTCATGAATATCATCGTCTTCCCTGCAGCAATCTTGCAAGCACCGTTCTATAGTCTCGAGCAGTCTTCTAGCGCGAACTACGGTGGTATCGGTGCCGTGATTGCCCATGAAATCTCACACGCCTTCGATAACAACGGCGCGCTGTTCGACGAATTTGGGAACTTGCATAACTGGTGGACAGACGAAGATTCCGCACACTTTAAGGAACTCGCCAAGTCGATGATCAGTGAATTTGACGGTCTCGACTTCGCTGGCGCTAAGGTCAACGGGACGCTGACGGTATCCGAAAATATTGCCGATGCCGGTGGTCTGAGTTGTGCTGAAGAAGCAGCCAAGGGCGAAGACGACGTCGACCTCAACGCCTTCTTCACCAACTGGGCCATGATCTGGCGGATGAAAGCAACGACGGAATACATGCAACTGTTACTTTCAATCGACGTCCACGCCCCAGCTAAGTTGCGGGCCAATGTGCAACCAAAGAATCTGGATGACTTCTACACGACCTTCGATATCCAACCTGAAGACGCGATGTACTTGGCACCAGACAAACGGGTCAAGATTTGGTAATTTAATTCTTATTGTTTAAA
>NZ_JAGYGS010000028.1:0-39325 GCF_018991185.1 Lactiplantibacillus sp. 7.2.4 | reverse complement strand
TCGTCGGCTCTGGAAAAATTGTGAGCGGCACCTTAATTCAAGTCGCCAAATAATCATTCTCGCTTTCTTGATATTACTCTTAAAAAGATTTTAAACAGATTCTTAATGAGACGACACAGGTTGTGAGCTACTGAAATCTCAATAACTAGACATAAAGCCAGCATCACGGCGGAATCCAGGTGGATTTTGTCGTGATGCTGGCTTTATTGGTTCTGTTTTATCAGACACTTACATGGAAAAATTTATCCAATAGTGCTTTATCCGGAATGTAACTATGTCCAAGGCATATTCGCCCTGTTTTCTATCATCAATTTAAATTGATAAATCTAGCTTCTCCAGCAGTTCGTAAATGGTCATTGTGGGAACGTTAAACTGAGTGGCAACCGCATTAATTTTAGGCTCTTTCTTGGAGTTACTACCTATATTGGGCATCGTCGCACGACCATTTCCATCTAAAGTCACGATTGTTTGACTGTTCACCTTTGCAGTAGCAATCAGCCACGGGTCGGCTTTATCCGGACTCTGCCACTCTGAAATACCCGCTGCATTCCATCGCTTTGATTGCGTTATCCAATTCATCACATCATTATAAGCACGCGTTATTTCTAAAGTGGGAACAATGATTTGCTTCTGAAATGTATTTTTTGTCCACAATGCTAGTTCATCAGGATACTTTATTTCATTATAAACAAAAGAGGTCATCCTGACATTGCTATGAGTGGCTAGACAAACCCAAACGGATCCAAAAACCTGTGGTCGATACCACTTTTCATGCGCATCTATTAATGAATTAGAGTCAATTAAATATTCCATAATATCACGCCATTTCCAAAATTTTATCGACCGTTTTGTGATACGTTTTCAAAGTCACACCTAGCATCGAGGCCGCTTTCGCAATCGCCATATCACCACTAGATTCAGCATTAATAACCGCATTCGCATAATACCGGTCTATTCTCGATATTGCGGTATTATAAAAATCACCGCCAGGGGCCTTTTGCTCTGACTTCAAGCGTAGCTCTTCTGCTTGCCGCCGCTTCGCCCAATCAACCAACTTATTTCCAAACAGTCGCAAACTCTGAGTACGAATGGCCGCCGCAACTAAACTCGTATGGAACTTTTTGGATAAATGGGTTAAGTTGTCTTCAGGCGAATATTTATCAGATTGCAATTCCTTGACCTTATCAGCAGGCATCAGCACATTAATCGTAACTTGATTAATCCAACGCTCACTTACCAGATCTAGATCCGGTGAAACATTCAACACTTCATTATTTCCCAAAAAAGCATGCATCAATTCATGAATGAGTGAAAAAATCTTCGCCTTTTTGCTATCACGGCTGTTAATAAATATTAACGGAACCACAGGATCCATTAATACTAACGCCCTGAATTCATCAACATCAAGCGGCCGTCGCGTATTTGTTCCAACAACACCATTCTGCATGACCAAAATACCTAGAGCGCTAATTTTCGTTCTAAGAATATTAAAGAAATCATCATCTGACATAGCTATTCCAAGTGTGTCGGACAAATCTAAAATCCCTATAACATCCTTAGATACAGCAGCCGGATCCATCTTATCGTTAAATATGTGCTCAAATTGAAATTTCGTACTGTCATTTTGATCAAGTAGATAGTCTTTCATCCACGCTTGTCGCATTTCCATATCATATATCGTATCAATTAGACGCCTACTTGGCTGAACACCCTGATTATTAACCGTCCTAAACTTCACAAATTCATTTTTTTCTCTTGGTAACTCGGTTTTAAAAAAGTAATTAAACGGAATTCGCGTATCACGACTAAAGTTTTGAATTTGCTTAAATGTGGGATAATCATGGTCAGTCTGCGGGTTTTTCCAGTTGGAAAGTGCATACTTCTTTAATAATTCTGATTCATTCTTTTCACCATTACTGATGGCCCAATCAATAATTTCAGGGTTTACAGGAATCCGTAATACTGCCATGAAAATCGCCACCTTTCGTCAAAGTATCTTGCATCAAATTTTAGCATACTTTACTTCTAACTACTGACATTTAGGTAGTCAAATTTGAATTACTTATGGTACAGACTTTCTAGTATTTCCACTTTTCTAAAAACACTTGGACTTTGCATTCTTCCAAAATATGTAAAGAGGTTATAATACTAACGGCTTCACTCATGATACGAGTAACCGTATCACAGGTTCTGTGCGGTTCTAAGACTACGATGGCTTACAATTCTGTTGGGGGTGGCAACAACGCCACCAATTCATTAGAACTAGCTTCACTGATGCTTGATGTTCCATGCCATTATGTCATCAAAGAAGAGGCTTGTTATTCTGTGCTTTTTTGAAAAAGGCGCTATAATCATGGAAAAAGCAATTGGAGTGATTGAAATGGCTACTACAGTAATCAATATTACCGATGCTCGTAAAAACCTTAAGAAAATTACGGATGATGTTGTTACTAACAATACGACAGTCATCATCACAAAACCACACGCCAAAAACGTTGTCGTAATTTCTGAAGCAGAATATCGGGCTATCCAAGAGACGCTGTATTTACTGGACTCAAAAGAAAATCGACATGCTCTAGATAAATCATTATCACAATTGAATACTGAGGATGTTAAGACGCTGAGCGCAGAAGAATGGCGCAAATTAAATGAAAAAGATTAAAAACATCAGTTTTACAAGCATTTTCAGAATATCGGTATTGTCAGACACAAGATTGGAAAACATTAAAATCCATCAATCGATTAATTGATGATACTTTAAGTCATCCGTTCACAAGTCTCGGTAGAGCCATTAAAATATCAGTTAACAGACTGCTGGTCCCGTCGTATCGATAAAGGTAACCGCCTTGTTTACCAAGTCAGTACCGATACCTTATACATCATTCAGTGCCGTTACCACTACGCAAAATAGCAAAATATATTTTTAACTAAAGGTTGAAGGCACCAACACAGGCCGTATTCGTTGGTATCATTGAGTTACGGTTACATAAATTAGTCATTTTCACTTTGTAGGCCTTATTGAGCAGTTTTCCAAGACTACTTGGTAAGGCTTTTATAAATTCATCAAAAATAGCGTCTAAAACGGCTGCTTCCATGGCGAATTTTTTTGCCTCAATATAATCGTGACTGCTAGTCGCATATTCATTTTTACTAAGCTCTCATCGTCGCAACATCCACTGCCATCAGCGCCTCGTAGGACACGCGCCAATCACGATCAGCATAGACGACTACTGCGTCTTGACGAGCTAATTCACGATTAAGTGTCAGAAAATGCGATTTACCTTGTCCATCTTGAATTCGAAACGTATGATTAAACAGCACTTCCGCTGAATAAAGCTCATCATGCTGCCACAAGGGGCTAGTACTTCCTTTATATTGTGCTAAAGCAACTTGTCCGTATCGATGAGGCACTGACAGCAGCTTTTTTCTCAACTGTTGGTAGAACTCATCAGCCGTCACTTCTACAATGGTGTTACTGTTAAAATACACCGTCTCATTTCGATCATCATAAAGATACGAATCCGCTCCTAAATATTCTGTATCGCGTACCAGACAATGCTCATGTGTATCAATCCGAAAAACATCACCATCACGATATAGCCAGAACCAAACACCGTGGCTTTCCTTCCAATCACAATAAAAATGGTCAATAATTGTATCCGGTTTGTGGCAATATTGAATATGCTCCCGCATAGCAATAATGTCATCTAAACTAAACTTGTCTAGATTGATTACCGGCAATCTGCCATAAAGTGTGAGCGGTTGGCTTTCAGCAAATAAACGCCAATCTTCAGAGCACTCGTTAAGTTTCTCCCGGTTACGCACCAATTCATCAGTATCGACATCACCAAATTCAAGCTGGCAGTTATCACAGTGAAATGCTTTCATACCCGTTTCAGGAATATCACAACCTGCGAGATAGTAGGCCTGGCTACCTGCTAGGTCTAAACTTGAGACTAAGCCATACATGATACAACGTACATGTGAACTCATACATTTTGGACAATTCAAGTTACTATTCTTTACGATTCCTAGTGCGACCCAACGCTTTAACCCAGAAATTAGTTTCTGCATTGTTCCTACCTCAAAATTCATTGGCCATCATTTTCAACGATAGCACCTATTTATGATACGGACTTCCCGCATTAATCATAAACGCCCGATAAATCTGCTCCGACAACACCAATCGCATCAGCTGGTGAGGTAACGTAAAACGCCCAAACGAAATCTGGGTATCTGCGCGCTTCAGTACTTCTGGCGACAAGCCCAGCGAGCCGCCAATCACAAAATCGATATCGCTGTGACCATAGGTCGTCAGCTTGTCGATTTCGGCCGCGAATTCTTCGCTGGAACGTTCCTTGCCTAAAATTGCCAGCGCGTAGACGTAATCGCGATCCTTGATTTTTTCCAGGATGCGCTGACCTTCTTTTTGCTTCACATTTTCCATCTCTGCGTTACTTAATGATTCTGGTGCCTTTTCATCGGGAACCTCAACAATCTGGAATTTTGCAAATTTACTCATTCTTTTCGCATATTCCGCAATCCCCTGTTTGAAGTATTTCTCCTTTAATTTACCAACACAGATAATTTTGATGTTCATAATTGACCGCCTTTACACAAGTTATTAACATAGTTATCCACAGGTGCATAACTCAATAATCAATATATTGTGTTGAACACTAGTTCGCCACAATATTTATTTAGTCCGATTTTGTCAAGACCTTTCCGACTTATCCACAGTTTTGCACAGCAACATCTGTTCGTGGATTCCGGTTACAAATCCCATTATATCAAGAATCCCCCGTCATTAAAATAACTTTTTTAAATTCAATCCACAGGGTAAGTCGGTGCTTGTGGATAACTTTCAAACAAGGCTCAATCCCGTCGTTGCGCCTGTTAATAAATTTCAATTTTTGCCGACTCAAATTATCACCAAAGTTGTCCACAGTTTTGCACACCCGCCGTTTTCCCGATAAATGCTCTGGCGACTTTCGACCAGTTTGTTCGGCTTTTTACGTAACTGGGGCCTCCATTCACAAATTTTCCTGATTTTTGAAAAACGAACCTTCGCTTTTTCAGCATTATCCGCCAAAAGCCCAAAAAAACGCCCTCAATTGCAACTCACAATCAAGGACGTTTATGAAAATCTCATTTACTAGTTACTTTGTTTATTTAACGTTTTGGTAGTTTCTGTTAGCTTCATCGACGTCGTCTTCAGCTTACCGTCATGATAATACTTGACCGTTACCGTATCGTTGACGGAATGTGCGTATAAAGCACTCCGTAATGTGGCGAGGTTCGTGACCTTCTTACCACCGAGTTCCGTAATCACGTCGTACTTGGTCAAACCAGCCGTCTTAGCCGGTGAGCCTGAGTACGTCTTCATGATAACGACACCCTTCTTCACGCTTGATGGCAACTTCAATACTGATGAGCGGTCGCTAGCGGAGATATTAGCCACGTTGTAGGTCGCAACCCCTAAGGCTGGCCGAACAACTTCACCATTCTTCACTAACTCGTTGATGATTTTAACGACTTCGTTACTTGGAATAGCAAAGCCCATCCCTTCAACGCTCGTGCCGGAATTATCCGAAGCCAGCTTCATCGAGTTGATCCCGATGACTTGGCCCGCAATGTTGAACAGCGGCCCACCTGAGTTCCCAGAGTTGATGGCAGCATCCGTTTGAATAACCGTTGCGTAACCAGTCGTCTGACCAGACGTGTTCGTCGTCGCCACGGTCCGTTTCTTCGCGGAAATAATCCCTTCCGTCAAGGTCGTGGCGTAATTAGATCCCATCGGTGACCCGATTGCCAAGGCCGTTTCACCAACCTTGATATTGTCGGAATTACCGAAGCTAGCTGTCTTCGTGACCTTTGAAGAATTAATCTTCAGCACCGCTAAGTCGGTTACAGAGTCGGTTCCGACGATTTTAGCCGTCAGCTTGGTTCCGTTACTCAAAATAACCCGAATCGCGTTTGAGCCGCTAACAACGTGGTTATTCGTGACGATGTAGGCTGCGCTGCCGCTCTTCTTGTAGATCAGGCCAGAGCCTTCACTGTATTCTTCCAGCTTGCTAGAACTCGAATCTGAACTCGAAGAACTGTCGCTGCCTGATGAATCATCGCCACCAAGAATGCCGCTCCAGCCACTCGTTGAACTTTGCTTTTGCAAGTTGATCACTGATACCACGGCTGCCTTGTTGTTCTGGAACACCTTGGTTGCCTGTGAGCTGACGTTGACCTTCACGTTCGTGGTTGAAGTTGACCCTGATTTGTTCGAACCAGTTGGTACGCTAGTTGATGAGGTCGCAATATTGTTGTTTTGGAAATAAGTAATACCCCCATATGCAACACCACCACCGATGAGTCCAGCAACTAGTGCCGTTACTGCGACTTTAATTAATGATTTGTTAGCCATAATTGCGCGTCGAAACGCGATCCCTCCCTACTAATGCTGATTTTAAGTCTATTTTAGCGAAAAAGTGTGATTTTTTTATGATCGAAGCGTTGCGAAACATTAAAGCTAGCCTATAGCGTGATTAACTTCGTCGCTTTTTCTGGATCAGTATCGTATAACTGAAAATCATGTTCCACGCCAAAATCATGCTCAGTCATCATTGAAGCCACTGTCAAATGAGCCAATGATTTCAGGTTGTTATCCTGACTCCGATGTCCTAAGTAAATTCGTTTGGTCCGATGACCGATCACGTCCATCAAGGCGTTAGCGCCATCTTCATTGGACAAATGGCCCTCATCACCGATGATTCGCTGCTTCAGCGGCCATGGGTAGCGGCCCATCCGCAACATCTCCAAGTCATGATTGCATTCGAATAAGTAGCCGTCCGCGTCACGAATGACCCCTTCGACATGCTCTGAAACATAGCCGGTATCGGTAATAATGACAAACGACTTCCCAGCATGGTGCAGTTCATAAAACTGTGGTTCGGCCGCATCATGCGAGACACTAAAGGATTCCACGTCGAGATCCCCGAGGTCCAAAGTCGTATCGGGGTCAAAAACGTGGCATAGCTCAGCGGGGACCTTGCCAATTTTGTGAGCCATGGCATCCCACGTCCCCTGGTTGGCATAAATATCTAACCCGTACTTCCGGGCGAGAATTCCCGCTGAGTGACAGTGGTCGGTATGCTCATGACTAATGAAGAGACTATCGACTTCATTAATATCGCGGCCAATCGACGCCATCAAATTCGCGATTTTTTTGCCGCTTAGCCCCGCATCGACCAACACTTTATGTTCTGGCGTTTCAATGTAAGTCACATTGCCGGTACTGCCCGATGCCAGAATACTTACTTTCATATCATCCGTTGCTAATTTTAATACCATTATTTAGGCTCTTCCTATCTCTGAAATCCATTACTATCTTTACATGATACACGCTTTTAGCAGGCTTGAAAAGTGAACGACCTGTTGCGACGCTGGCTACCGGGTCAAACGCGCGCGTCAAGGCTCCGGACTAGCATTGGACCGGCTGGCCAGCTGATTGCATTAAAACGCCCGTCTCCGAATAGTCGCGGTCTGCTCAAAACAAATAGCTAGCCGCTTCTAAACAAAAAAGCCCCACCAACCTGAGATTCGCTACCAGCCGCAACACCTCAGTAACCAGCTATATCTGATTACCGTTTGTCCGGCGCAACGAATCCCATAGATTGCGGGACCCCTTCTTTATGACACAATCACGCGTAAGACCTGCTTGACTGTGCGTTTATTCTACGATATTCCAGACCATCCCAGCGGTCGTATCCAGACTGCTGGTCGTGGCGGAATTACTGTTTTTCATCGACGAACCTGTAAAGGCATTGATGCGGTGCAAGCTCACATTGGAGCTGTTCTTACTACGAACGGCAAAAATCCACGTTGGCACGTAGACACTGCTGTCTTTTAGCTTCAGCAAGCGCGAATACCCGAGCTTGGCCCACACGATCCGTGAACTACTTGAGACTTGGTTATACTGATACAGCGCCACCAGCGCCTTTTTCTCACTAATGGTGACCGCTTTTTCACGCAACGTTTTGACATTCGCCACGTAGGTCTGCGTATAGCCGGTCAGCTGTTTTTCTTTGTTGACAAACAGGTGCACTTGCCCGGCAGCCGTTAAGATCTCACCATCCGCGACCTTTTGAACAAACACATAGTCACCATTGGACGATAAGTCCGCATCATACACGTATTCCGACCCATGAATCACGTTGGTACGTTGCTTCATGAAAGTCGTCAAATCTGATTTGGGTTTACTCGTATCGATGGTGGTCGTTGCCCGCAGTATGCTGGTTAGTTTGCCACTACTTTGAACCCGCGCAGACTGTTCAGTTAACTGACTCAACGATTGCTTGAGGCCACTCTCATTACTGCCCGCAATGTAGTAGCCGGTCCCTTCGTGCGTGTCTGGATCTTTGAAACTAATATTATCAGAGCGCATCTCACGAATCACCGTGGTCGCGGTATCACCGGTCGTTTTCGTTGACTTGGAACTCGTCTGAACGAACATGTAACCTAGAAAGATATCGAGGACGACGAATGCGAGTAAGAAGATCCACTCAATTCTCCGAAAATTCATGCGGCCACCTCCTAAGATCCACTCAACATCGACGTATAAGTCCGCCAACTGCCGTTATAGTAGACATAATACGTCGGCGTCAAATCGATCACGAGTTTGGATGACTTGTTTTGCGTCCATTCATACCCCAATTCGATGCTGCCAATTTTACTATCTTTGTAGCCCGCGGCCTTCAACTGTTTCAAGACGCTCGTCGAACTTGGTAAGGTCACCGCCTGCTTCTTACCCGTCGTTGGGACTGGCACTTGTAAGCTGTACAAGGAGAAGTAGTAACGGTCCAAGCCGTTAGACGTCAGCTGAATCCGCACGTCACCGTTCTCAGTCTGATTAAAGATTGGGAACCCTTCAACGTAACTTCGATAGATGACGCTGTTACTCGTGGCGTCGAAGCCATAGTAGCGGATATTGTCCATCGCCACGCCGAGACTAGCCAACAAATTAAAACTCTTCTTTAGCTGACTCGTCAGCGATAAGTTCCGGGTCGTGCCCGAATCACTATAGTCCTCAAAGTAAACCGTGCCGAGCTTGGAATCGACCGTCATCCGCTTGTAACTACCGGTGGTGTACTCTTGTTTGCCATTGCGATTATGCACCGAAACGGTCGAGTTCCCATCCGCATCTAACAACCGGTTGGCGATTTCACTAGCCGCCGCCTTACTCATCAAGTAGCTATAGTGTTGCATCGTCACTTGCTTCGGATAGTCGATATGCGCTTCGCCATTGCCGTAAGACATCTTGACCGCGATCTGCTTGACCTTATCCGTCGACAAGACCCGTTTTAAAGACTTCAGCGACTTATGCTTCAAACGTACGCTGTAGATTTCGTGATGGTCATCATTCAGAAAGTAGATGTGATTGGTATCATTGACCGGAATCACGATCCGACTGAATTCTGAAGACCGAAAACTATTCAAATTTTGCTTAAAAACCGTATTAAACAGGCTGACTGTGATGCTATCCGGGAAATTCAAGACGTATGAATCTTCGCCATTCAGCAGTGCTTGATAGCTCTTGGCTGACGAGATGCGCACTTTGGAGATACTCCGCGCATCCCACTTCCGCAACTGCTCACTAAACTGGCTCACTAAACTAACATTTTTATTGATCAACAGGGACTGCTTGCCCTGACTATTCGTGTAAATCAACTGGGTCGGTAAATAAATATCATCGATCGTCCGGGTGGTTAACGAGGAGTTCGATGAAGCCGTACTGACCTTGCTTTCGTGTTCATAACGCGAGGGATTTAGCCAGATGTACATGGATAAGACCACGCTTAATAGAATCAAAAGCGTCAATAGTACGGGTAAGATAAAGCGTCTAATCTTGTGAGTCGTCATCCCAAAGGTCCTCCTCCTCATAAGGTTCGTACGGCAAGGAAATGTAGAACGTCGACCCCTTACCTTCAACACTATCGACCCAAATGCGACCGCCTAACATCTGGACAACTTCCTTCGAAATCGCCAAACCAAGCCCAGTCCCACCTTGAGCACGCGACCGCGCTTTATCCACACGGAAGAAACGGTCAAAGACGTGGTTGAGGTCTGCTCGTGGAATCCCCAGGCCTTGGTCAGAAATACTAATGATGACCTGGTTATGCGTCTCCAACAAGCGGCAAGTGACGACGCCACCATCTGGTGAATACTTGATGGCATTGTTCATAATGTTGTCGAGGACTTGGGTGAACTTATCAGTATCGATTTCGACCCACAAGTCTCGTTTGGTAAACTCTCGTTTGATCGTGTAATACTTTACCGGATTGTCATCCTTCTTCAAAATCATGTCGAATCGGTCCAGAACATAGTTGAACATCTCGTTGATATTGACCAGCTCCATGTCAACACGGGTCGTTCCGGAGTCCATCCGTGACAGGCTCAGGAGTTCATTGATCATGCGAATCATCCGGTCCGTCTCTTCTTGTGTCACCTTCAAAAAGCCCGGGGCGACTTCTGGATCCTTCCATGCCCCGTCACTCAATGCTTCAATATAACTCCGCAAACTCGTCAGCGGTGTCCGTAATTCATGTGAGACGTTGGAAACGAACTGTTTGCGGTCATTATCGATCTTCTGTTGTTCCGTGACGTCGTGGAGCACGCAGACTAACCCACTAATGAAGCCAGATTCCCGCTGAATCAGTGAGAAGTAAGCATTCAGAATCAAATCACGCTCATTAGATGAGAGGTCTAACATTAATTCGTCCTGATTCTCAATCAAGTCACGTAACGAATAGTCGTCACGAATCTTGAGGACGTCTAAAATCGAACTCCCAATCGCCTTTTCTGCGGTCACGTCCATAAAGTCCGAGGCCGTTTCATTAATGATCGTAATGTTACCGCGGCGGTCAGTCGCAATAACGCCATCACTCATGTGGGAGAGCACACTGTCCAAACGCCGCCGTTCCGCTTCAGTCGATTCTTGCGATTCCTCGACTCGAATCGATAAGTTATTGATGGCTTTCGCCAATTGACCCAGTTCGTCATCACTATAGACACGCACTTGGCCCGCATAGTCGCCACGCGCGATTCGCTGTGTTTGTTGCTTCATTTCTTCAATCGGTCGCGTTATTGCCCGGGCAATAATGATGGCAATCCCTAGTCCTAACAGCATCGCGACTAACGAGGCAATCACAAAAATCCCCATGATGTTGTTGATCGTACTATAGACCGACTTCATATTCGCACGGACATACAAGACCCCGACTAACTGGCTACTGTTCCCAGTCGAGTTGGAGCTATACAGTGGCACGATTGAAATATAGTAACGACCATTATTCTGCGTATCATAGGTACTCTTGGTGTAAGTTCGATTGTTATAAATTGCGTTCTTCACGTTCCGGTCCGTTGTTTTTTGACCGACGATCGATTGATCATTAACGTCACTAGTCCCGCGAATCGTTCCCTTACTGTCAACGACCCGAATCTCGTCAACATTCGTATTATTATAGTTGGAAAGAATCGTCTTAATCTGACCATTGGCTTTACTCGTATTATTAACGGTCAATTGTTCCGCTAACGAGTTGTCAATATAGGTTGGAATTTGAACAGACTGTTTGAAATCTTGAATGTTCCGCGATTCCAGCTGTTTCACAAAAATCGCCCCAACGATTTCCAACGTAATTAGTAATAGTAAGGCAAAGACTAGCGCGATTTTAAAATTAATCGTTTTAAAAAAATTTTTCCGTTTAAATCTCAACACGGTTTAGCAACCTCTACTCGTTTTCTGGATTGCGGAGGTAGTAACCCACACCCCGCCGTGTCTCCAGCCATTTCGGGTGACTCGGATTATCTTCAACTTTTTCACGCAAACGTCGTACGGTCACATCAACGGTCCGGACATCACCAAAGTAATCGTAGCCCCAGACCGTCTGCAACAAGTGTTCACGCGTCATCACTTGACCAATGTGTTGGGCTAAGTAATGTAGTAATTCAAATTCACGATGCGTCAATTCAATGTTTTCACCACGTTTGGAGACCATGTAAGCCTCAGGATGGATGACCAAATCACCGATTTCGATATCTGAATTCTCTTCGACTTCGGCCGGCTGCGCACTTGGCGCACCTTGCCGCCGTAAGTTTGCCTTGACCCGAGCCACTAACTCGCGGTTTGAGAACGGCTTAGTCACATAATCATCGGCACCGAGTTCCAGTCCTAGGACTTTATCCAATTCAGAGTCCTTGGCCGTAACCATGATGATTGGCATGTCATAATTCTTCCGGACTTGCCGGGCGACTTCCAGGCCGTCCATCTTCGGCAACATTAAGTCTAAGAGGATCAAATCAGGATGGACTTCATCGACTTTTTGCAAGGCTTCCTCACCGTCAGCGGCGACGTGGACTTCATAGCCTTCTTTAGTTAAATTAAACTTCATAATATCGGAGATTGGTTTTTCATCATCAACAACTAAGATTTTTTTCATAACGATTCTTCCTCCTTAGGGGAAAACAGGTTTACATTTCAATTTTAAGGTGGTTCACGATTAATTACGAGAAAAGGTCACTTTTCTCGCGTCAGGTCGGTTGAAATAAAATTCAACACTGTTTTTAGTATATCACAAATAGGGTTGGCTTTCTTTGATTGCCAATCCGCGTGGCCGTAGTATTTCCCGGGAAATAATCTGATAATTACGGTAACCGTTTTCATAGGTAATTCAGCAAAAAATTGCGCTTTTTTGAAAAAAAACACAAAATAGTGTTGTCAGAACTCAGAATTCATGATATTATATTTTTTGTTGAGTTATGGGCAGTTAGCTCAGCTGGCAGAGCAACGGACTCTTAATCCGTGGGTCCAGGGTTCGATCCCCTGACTGCCCATCATAAACTATTAACCAGTTTTCATGCAGTGTCAAAAACACCGTGATTACTGGTTTTTTTGTGTTTTAAATACAAGCACCATTATCATTAGATGTCATTGTTTTTCAACAAAAGTAAGCCAATTAGTAAGCCAAAAAATATAACAAAAAAGCCACTGTTTCCAGTGACTTAATACTTGCGCGGGGCAGTGACTGTTAGCCAATTTTGGTTAGCAGTTTTATTTATATTTGAATGCGTGGTTAGGATCAACCCTACAAATAACAAAATAATCGTCTTCATTGTAATAACCATGGATACGAAAACTTTTTCTGTCTTTACCCAAGTGATACATTTTTCTTTCTTTTCCGTTGAACGTTTCAATATTTTTAGGCCCATTTGGGCCCTTCTTCCTAAGCCAAAGTTCATTTACTTCGGTAATGCTTAGTCCGCAATTTACCGTAGAACTTATAAATTTCCAAAGCCGCTTGCATTCATTGGGCTTTAAATCTTTGAACATAAATTTGTTATCAAGCTTTTCAGAAATTGCAAGCTTAAATTTTACGCTTCGATTGGAGAAGTCAGTTAGCGGTTGAACGTTCTCTTGGGTTGAACTTGTTTGCGAGGTCAGCGGGTTAATCGCCATTATAAATTCCTTGATAAAATTCGCGCACAACACTATCACTCAATGGATTATTGCTACGCTCACCACTTTGAACACCCGCTCTTGCAATTATCCACGGTGCTTCCCTATGCGTTAAAGCTTCTAATTCATTAGCATCTTTATCACCATACGTCACCCAAACAGATTCTAACAAATGTTTAATATTTTCATTGGTAATCGAACTAGCATTTGAAAATTTATCTTTTGGAATATTTGTCCAACCATATTCTTTACATTCATGATAAAGTTCTGGTGATACAGGTCCGTGAGCCCAAGCTTGAAAAATAGTATCTTGGAATACTTGCTTTCTTAGTAATGCCTGCCCCCACGCATACATGTAATAACACAATTTTTGTAGTTTTTTATCACTCATAGATTCTTTTTTCAAGAACCAGTTTGCAGCGTCAAAAATACTGATTGCATCTGCCATAACAAACACCTCCCATGAGCGAATCATAACATTAAGTTAAAAATATAACAACAAAATCACAAAAACAAAATAATGTCAACCACAATATGCAAAATAGAATGATTCTAAGGCTTGATTCTTTATATAATTGAACTTGCTAACACTAACCGATAGTTGGTTACAAGCTTCGTTGCGGGTGAAACGTTTCTCAATAATGTAATCATGTAAGATAAATTGATATTGTGGATCATCAATTGCATTGAGGGCGTCTTCGACTTCTTTTAGCTGGTAAGACAGGTCAACATGGTTTATCAGGCGGCTTTCAGCACCGTTTCGGTTGCTATGGCTTGATACTCCATCGAATGAGGGGCTGGAAACCTGATTAAAAGCCGTCAAGTCACGTTTTAGTTTGGCATATTGCTTTAATAAATTACAAATCTTCTTAACATCTTGGCGCATTGGAATCACACTTTCTGATCCCAGATATATGTATTAAAAAACGGAGCTATTACACCCCGTCTTGACTAATATTAACAACTACAATTTATAATGTAGATTGCTCAACGACAACTATATTATAACACTTAAAACAAATATTTTCACTTATAATCGTTTCACATGAAACATATTCACTTTAAAACTTATCTGGTTACTAAGCCGCGCAATTGTTGGATCATGCTGACAACTTGATACGGTGTTTTTGTCATATCAGTTACTCGGTTTTGATACCAGAATTGCGTCAGCAAGGACACGGCAAAATCGTACTGTTTGTAGATAGACACGTCCTCATTTTTGCTAACGGCCGTCTGCACGTAGTCCTCGGCGGCGTCTAAATAGCTTTTAATCATTGGATCATCTTCGGTCACGTCAATTCGTAAACTTAGTTTAATATCATCAACGGTTACAGCCATTGTAATCACTCCTTTTTAGGGGGGGTAACGAATCGTGCCCCCTTAGTTTTAATTTATGTATAGGGGGGTGTCCATTTTTAGACACCCCTTTGTATAGCCGTCCCCAAAAGTGGGTACGATTATTTACCAGCAGTTGCGGTTCCTAACGCCACGTTAATTGCAGCGGTCTTATCAATCACTTCGTAATCATTCCGCACAATGACGGAAAGCCCTTGACTGAACTGGTCGAACTTGTCCCATTGGGCAGTTACTTGGTTACGCCGGAAAACAGCCACGGCTTGTGATAAGTCCCCCGCAATCATTGGGAACGTCCCGTCAGCGTTGTTAGCCAGCAACTTATCACTAATCATAACAACTGGTGCCCCTAACAAGGTGAAGCCACTGGGTGCCGTTGGGTTCGGCTGTAATAGGTAACGCCCCTCGGAATCTTTCAAGGTATCAAGGTAGTTGAACCCGGACTGGTTCACTAACCACATCTTGTTCAAAGCGGGATCTAACGTCACATTGAAAATCTTTTTAAGATCATCAATACTGGTGGCCGTTGCTTTAGTAAAGTTGCTACCCGTTAACAAGCTCATAATCTGCGTATTGTCCGTATTATCAACCAATTGTTGTAATTGCGTTTTAACTTCACTGACAATATCAACTTCGGCGTCTTCGACCACTTCATTAGATAAGGCAATCTTACCCGCCCGGGTCTTTACATCAAACGGTACTTCCGTAAACATGTTCGCGTCAACATCGGCAATATCGGCGAGTTCGTCCTTAGTAGCCAGTACCGCAGATTGTTGACTAGTGGCAATTGGATAAGTCCCGGAACCGCTAGAAACTTGCTTAACCGTTGCATATTGGGCAAGGTTGTACTTAGATTGCTTTAATTGGAAAACAGGGGTAATCAGTTCCTTAGGAATAACGGCACTGGCACCGTCCGTCTTTAAACCGTCCCGAGTTTCCCCGTGTGTCCGTACATATTGCTCAAAGGCGGGAATACCGGTCTTGTTTTCATTGCTATTGTCATTGGGATCAATAATTGTTTGTTTTGCCATGTTGTCAGGCTCCTTTTCTTGGTTAATAAATTTTTCATAGCTACGGGTGTCAACTTGCACATTTGTATCGTCATAAGCGGGAACAGCTACCACTGACACATCGAACAAACTCTTAACTTGATTAATGGTGCGCGTGATATTACCGCCATCATCTTTAGTCCATTCGTCGGTGTCGTCGTCACTATCAAAGCCAAATGAGCAGGAATCAACGTTCCCACTTTGAACTTCTTCGTATACATCATTAGCAAACGACGTATTCGGCAACTGTGCGGTGAAATGTAGCCCCTTGTCGTCCGTTTCTAACGTTAACGTGCCCGCCTTGGCACTGGCTAACACTTGGGTATAGTCGTGGTTATTAAGCATAAGAACGTTTGATAAATCGACACCATCAAGGGCCTTAGGGGTAACAACCTCAGTGAAGCCGCCTAAGTCTTTACTTGGTGAGTTCCATACAATTGCATAACCACTAATTGTTTTGCCCTTGCTTGTTTGGGAATCTTTAGGTTGCGGGTCTGCTGAATTTTCAGCTGGCCCGTCTTCGGGTGTTTCTGGTTGTGGCGTTTGTGCCCGCAACTCGGCGTCAATCGTTAATCGTCGGTCTTGTTTCATGAATTAGTCACTCCATTCTTTTGTAAGTTTAAGAAAATATTGCCATCGTCAGTTGGTGGCAAGCCAATCTTGGCCCGAGCTTCATTGCGGCTCATAATGCCACCCGTATAGCCCGCTACTGCTTGGGCTTGTTGCGTTTGCGGATCAAGGCTCAATAGCTTGTCCGTATTAAACGTAAAGTCATGACCAAACTTGAATGATAGCTCGCTGGTAAAGCTATCAAAGTAATGTTGCAACGTGCCTTGAAGATACTGCACGCCACTTTGCTCTTGGTTAGAATGAGCGTTTTCAACCCCTAAGCGCTCCGGTGGTAAGCCAAAAGCTTTAGCAATTTGTCGGGTCGTCCAGTCATTAGAATTGACCAGCTTTAATACATCGGTATTTAAGGATAAGTTGCTAATATCCATGGTATCGTCAGTCACAATCGTATTAACCGCATTATCACCCGTATTGGCTTCATCAAACTGGTTGCGAATATTGCCCTTAGCTTCCGGTCCTAAATCAGATTGATGGACTTTAATAATCGTGGTGCCGTGCACACCAGCAGTAAAAAAGCCGGTTAGCAATTTATTGCCGGCCGACTGAATCTGGCGCTCATCTTTCAAGGCATATAAAGGACTAATTCCCGATACGCCGTCTTTGGTGAAATATTTAAAATGTAAAATGTTGTTAGGCGCAATCTGACGACTATTACCGCCAATTGGGGTATAGGTGTAGGTCAACGCCCCACTGACGTCATCTTGTTCAACTGTCATTTGGTTATTTTGCACAAATTTAAGTGTGTGATTGGGCAAAATCTCCGCAAAACTATTGCCATTGAGTAACAGGTTGGCCGCCAACGCATATTTGAAATGGTAGCCGTCCATTTGGCTATTGGGGGTCTGATTAATCATCGTGTTAAAAATGGCCGTATCGCAAACAATCGGATTGCTGGCAATATCGCTCGCAATAATGTTAATTGCCGCGTAAATGTCACTATTACGCAACACCGCCGCACTCACAAACGTATACGGGTCATTGCTTGATAAACTAACCAAGGCGTCAGCTACCGGGTCATGCGTGCCACTGGTGGTACTGCTTTTAACGAAGAAACTCATTTAATCACCTCTTTGCTTTTCATAATTAATCAGCAAGGCCAGTAGAATCATGGCTATACCAGCCAATATTAACCCCGCTTGCCAACTGATCCAGCAACCAAAACCAATTACTAAGCAGATTAACCCAATCACCAACAAGATCGTTTGTACATAATCAGAACAAATCTGCCGCAGTCGCTGTTTTGTAGTAATCTTCTGCATGTTGTTGATCCTCACTTTCTTGGTAATAGTCCATACCGGCAACGTAAGAATTAATTAAGGCTGCTACCGGGTCAATCCGGTTGCTATTGCGTGCCTTATCCAGTTGCCAGCCATTGTTTATCACTTTCAAGATGGCGTTATTGACCGCATAAGCGAGAATCTTGTTACCGTTATGTTTAATCTTGCCATCGTAAAGCTGGTCACGAAAGTTACGGGTGGGAATATTCAAAGTCTTGGTGCCTTGTCGCACTTCAAATAATTGATAATTGAGTTTTTCAAACTTAGTAATCAAGGTCTGCGCATTGTACGGGTCATACGCGATGGCTTTTACTTTCCAGTTATATTGACCGACCAGATTTTGCACGTAGTCGAATAGCTCGTCATAATCAATCACACCACTATCAAGGCGAGTAATACTACACTCACCAGCGCGCTCCATTGACCGGTAATCAATCCCATCACGTTTAATCTTAGAATCCAGGCCGTACTTAGTGCCCACAAACGAATGACTATCACAATAAAACTGACCATTGCCGATTGGTATCAACCAACTAACCGCGGTCAAGTCATTACTTTTGGATAAATCAATGCCAATATAGGCGTCACGATTATGTAAGTCGGGCACCTTTGCCAATTTACCAGCGGCCCAATCGTCGGCTGAAATATAGCTGTCCTCACTAGCTTGCAACCACATATTGAAGTTCTTAACCAGTACCGGGATTAGGTTGTTCTGCTTAATGGCAAGGTCAACGTCGGCCTGAATCTTTTCCGTCATGCGTTGTTTAACGTGTGGTTCACTGAATAACGGGTTTGCCTTGATCCAATTAGCTTGATCGTAAACTTCTTCGCGGTCGTCCAGTTCCCAGATTGCCACAAAATAACGGTCAGCTTCGGTTTTCCCCTTTAAAACGTCCGTCAGCATGTCATATTCGGCGTGCATTGGAACGTTAAGGTTAAGACCCGAGGTGGAAATCACCGCCAGCAGGGAATTATCTTCTTGTGCTTGACCAGACTTTAAAACGTTGTACACTTTGCGGTCTTTAGCTTCGTGCCATTCATCTAAAATAACGGTAGTCCCGGCATAACCATCAAGCGTACTGGTATCACTGGCAAGGGCTAAGGCTTGCGAATCAGTTTCTAAGTCAGTAATGGCTTGCTTCTGTACCTTAATCCGTTGCCGCATGTACTTCGATTGCTTGCGGACTTGCCGTAACCCACTTGAAAGCATGTCATAGCCCAATTTAGCTTGTTTGAGGGCGTTGCTTACGAATAATACTTGTCGGTTGCGGGCGGGCTGACGTTCTCTTAAAAGGCCATTAGCGGCCATGCCAGAAGCCAGATAGGTTTTACCGTTCTTTCGGGCCATACTAATAAACGCCCGATCATAACGCCGGTTGCCGGTTGCTTTCTCACTCCAGCCATACAGTTCACTAATAATCCATTTTTGAAAGGGCTGCATGGTTAGCTTGGTGCCGTCAGTCTTAGGCATTAATTCGATAAATTTGACCGCCTGAGCCGCTTTGTCTTCGTCGTAGTAGAATGGGAAGCTGTCGCCCTTAGAACGGCTTAGATCGCGTTTAAATCGCTCACACGCCCATTTGATTTTTTGACCAGCCAATACTTGACCCGATAACACTTGGTCAACATATTCAATCATGACAACATCGCCTCGAAAGTATCTTCGGGTGTCTCATTTTTTTGCTTGTTTAATTCCATGCGGGCCCGGCTCGATAGCGACATGCCTAAATCATTGGCTAAGGCTTTTAAGTCTTTTATCGCTTGCGACTGCAAGGCCACATAAGGGTTCGGCTTACGTACACCAGTCTCTTGATTAGTTTGTACCAGTCCGTTCTTACGAATATCATTCTCGCAAGTCTGTACCGTGGCATAAGCGCGGCAATAACTGGCTAACATAGCCCGATCAAGTTCACTAATGGGCGTGTTGGCTTTCAAATACGGGGAAACACGTTTCCATTCAGTCAAAGCACGGTCATGTAACCAATCAGGGGGCGTTAAATCAAGCACCGGATAATCAAACAGCGCTTTTTCAGCGTCTTTACGTTGATCACGCTCATCATTGGTTAAATGTTTATTCATACTAGCCAAGGCTTTTACTTTTCGACCCATTCGGATCACTCCTTTCATTTAAGTTTACGCACCAAAAAGCCACCACGAGTTATACCCATAGCGGCTTATTGAACATATATCCAGAATTCGTTTATTATACCTATATTATCGCACATATCTCTAAAAAGTGCAAATAATAACATGTACATGTTGACATGTTACCCCCTGACTGTTTATTTGTTCAAATTTCGCATTATTAGTAGTGATATTTCACAATCCAGCAAAATAAGCAAAAAATCAAAGTTAAAAAGGGACTTTTATAAACACAAAAGTATGCTGTCCGCTCCTTTTTGGTCGACCATAGCCCCCCCATATCAACGTTTCTGGGCTGTCATGCCGTTTTGAATTAGTCTCGTGGCCGAAAATTAAGCCGCCAACTTGAATTGCTCACTCAGCCGAAAACTTGGCGCAGTCAATTGCCACTTTTGGCAACGTAGACGCAAAATGCGGGTTGGTTAGGTCAGCGGAAAACTCCGCTTAGTAGCTCGGCTGAAAGTTCAGCGCAGTTTTGCGCAGATCTACTACCTAAGTTAAGCTTAGCCAGTCTGATTCACTTAGCGGAAAACTCCGCTCACCTAAAAAGCGCCGTACCTTTCAGCACGACACTCATTGATTATTTAGTTTGTTGTTTCCGTTGTTCTCTAACCAATCCCGTTTTTCGGTTATGGTGTCGGTAGCACAATGGCTGTAGGTTGCTTTCATCAAGTCGCCTTGACCAGTCGTCTTTGATTTCGATAACATGATCAACTACATCTGCCTTACGAATCACGCCATCTTCATAACACTTGATACATACTGGGTTAAGTTCTAAGAACCGCCGTGACAACTTGCGCCATGCTGACGACTTGTAGAATTGTTGATACTTACTCTCATCAGAATCGTACATGCGTTTGTGATACCGCCACTTGTTAGTGGCCTTGCGGTGCTTCTCGCAGTAGCGTGTGTCATAGGCAACCAACGTCCGACAACCCGGGTGCTCGCACTGTTTCATTGGCTTAGCCATGACCGTTAACCTTTGTTAGTGTGACCACGTCATAGGCATTCAGTTCACCATCAGAACTAACGCCAGCAACCTTATACTCAACACCATCTAGCAACGCTAGTAGTGCTGTGGTAATACGTTCATCATGGCGCACCGCAATTAGCTGGTTAGTTGTCGCAGTTGTACCAGTAAGGCTAATAGTGTTACTGATGGTCAACGTATACTCACCACACCAGACAGTGAACAGTGGCACGAATTGTTGCTTGGTTGTGCCGTTTATTAAATTTTCAACTGACTTAACGGTGCCAAACTGTGCCCGCTTATTTAGTCGACTTAGATTATAGTTCTTCATTAGTTAACCTCACTTGTAAATAATCATGGCACAATATTCTACCAAAGCAGAATCTTCATCTTCACTGCAAGCATTCGTAGAAAACTTAACATCTAAGACATCATAATCCTGCGTTTCCAAACGTTTAATTGCCGATGATACCCCCGTGTCTAGTTCTCTTGGTGTTGGCCGAACTACTGTTTTTGTTTTAATCATTATAGTTAGATCCTTTCTATCATGTTAATCATCTAATTGTTCCAACATCTTGTACGCATTTTTGCGTTGTTCTTCATCGCTTAAAGGATTATTCAAAACTTGGCTTGAAACGTTTCGGATAACGTAGGCGTCAGCTAACCAACCTTGACTTGATTTCTTAAAGTGATCGTCACTAAATTGTGCATATATGGGGTACATGAGTTTTAAGTCTCTTACAGTTTCTGGCTCATATTCTCCATCTTCATTTGGGGCAAAGTTCCCAACCAATCCTTTATCTTTTGCTTTTTGAGTTGGCTCACCATTTTGATCTAAAGCACCTTCTTTAATCAAGGCTCTGTAAATACACGATTTTAATTCATTAACTCTATTTGAGACAATTGGCCCATATTGTTTAACGTAAATGTCAAAAGCTTGCTCAACTAAACTTGGATAAATTACTTTCATTTTTCATTTTCCTCCTGTACTGGAAATGTTTGTTTTAACGTGGTCCACGTGGTCCGGTGGTCCAAACGTTGATATATCAGCACTTCAAAGCCCCCTTGACGTGGTCCATATGGTGGTCCAACGTGGTCCACTTGGTAAATTTCTGATTAAACTTCGCGCATATACCCATGTAGACGTTGGCCATTCATTCTAATTCGTTGACTTTTCCACCCGTCCATATTGTCCATTAACAACTTAATTCGCTTAGCTTCCGAGTTTGTTCGCCCGGTTAAATAACGATCAACTGTTTTATGGAAGACAACTTCCATAATTTCCCGAGTTGTTGTTTGATTGAGCAGTTTCCGTTCATTGCTAACTTGATCTTGTAGCCACTTAGATTGCTGACCGTAGTCACTGACATAGCTTTGTTTTAAGCTGGTACTCATTTTTCCCCAATCTGTGGGAACTTCCATTGCTAAAAATCCTTCAATGGCATCTCGCATAGGGTCAACAGCTTCCGCAGCCATCTGATACGCCTTAGCCTCTTTCACGGTGGCCTGATCCAGATATAGCAGTTCGCCATTCCTAAACCAATACGCGGCCTCCGCCAATACTTGAAGTATATAATTCTCGTCCGGGTGCCATACATCTAATTTGGCCTTGTTGACCCCACATTTAATTGGATAGAAGCGCCGTTCACCGGTCGCGTCCTTTAAATAGTCGGTTTGGTTAGTCGTGCCAATAAATACGCATTTACGCGGGTGTGGCAACGCATAGCGGCCGTAACTATTCCGATATGTGTCGGATTGTGCACTAATAAAATTTTTAATTCCCTCAACGTCCGTTTTTTTCATGGCGGAAAGCTCGGCAACTTCAATAATCCAACTACCTTGTAACTGTTGATAATCGTCTTTCTGCTTACCCATTCCTTTCAGCGAATCATTGAATTTATCCGGGTATAGATTCTTACCAGCCGTACTCTTGCCAAGTCCTTGGCTTCCCTCTAAGATAGGTACAATTTCAAACTTAACTCCGGGAACATAGGCCCGGGCAATAAGACCAGTTAGCCATTTCTTAGTGATGGTGCGGGTGTAGTGATTATCTTCGGCACCTAAGTAATCAATGAAATAACGTTCAGCACGTGGCTGGCCGTCCCATTCTACCGCTTCAATACGAGCCTTAACCGGATTGATTGTCTTGCGGCGTGCTTCTGTAACTACCGCGTCGGTAATATTTTCCTTGCTGAATAACAAGTTGTAATGATCTTCAATATAACTTCTCAATAACGTGTCATCACTATCATTCCAAAAACCTTTTTTGAACAGTGAATTGTCTGCTTGTGGTGTTTTGACAATTTGTTCCGAGAACTCGTCAAAGACAACTAGTCCTTTCAACATTTCGTCATGTTCCATAATTAAACGGATATTGTAAAGAGACTGTGTTTTGATCCCATCGTCCGAATTTTTTTTGAAATCATTCTGCCAATCAGCGTCACGTTGCATTTTGATAACATTATTGGCCGCTTCTCGGGTCTCTGCTGGTAAATCCATTGCTTTGCCCATTAATGAACCCCCTTACTCTCTCGTTTTAAAATGGATTGAAAAATTACATTAACCTCCTTGCTTGGTAGTGCCGGATCAACGAACGAATCATTGATCACTGACAGCATGTTATAGACTGTCTTGGGAGCAGCACCGACGCCAAACATACGACCGGCAATTTTAGTTAACCAAGCATTGCGATTACCTTGGGTTGTCCCAGTTACCATTTCATCTAACAAGCGACCGGTATACTTCTTTTGGCGTGTAGCATAGGCGCGTTCTGACGGCCAGTTCACTTTTTGGCCCGCCAACTTATCGACTAGCCATTGAGGAGCCGGCTTAATATCAGCCAACGTTCGGCCACCTAAGGGTTCATACACTTTGCCGTTAATCTCACTTGGTGCAATCACCGTGAAGTCACTTAGCAAGTCAATTCCGGGCCAAACGTCAATTTTGCGAACCTTAGCACCCGCGTATTTAAAAAAGTAATGAAGACCACCACCAGCGGTCTTTTCAATGTACGTATCTGGTGAAAGTGTCTTGCCTTGACGCTGTAATTTCATCAGGCTATCTTTTCCATTCTTAGTAGAATCATGAATATCAACATCAACTACCAATAAGTGGGGCGTGTCTAATCGAAAGCCTAAGTTGTAATACGGGTTATTTTGAAACCATGCTAAGATGGTGTTCTGGTCACTAGTTGCGTCTTTATAGCCGGCCACCCCTTTCGGTGGTTTCTTTGTATTCTCAATTAGTGGGTAAACAGCATAGCCTCGTTGGGCCAGCTCAATTGCTTTATCGAGCGTTGCGAACTCTTTCATTTTTCAGCACCGCCTAATCTTCGGGACAAATGGCATTGCTAACTGCCATAATCGAATCAGCAACATTTTGCATGTTTTCAACAACGTTTTCAGCGCGGTGGTCTGCGAAAAATAATCGTCCTGCCCATACATTTCCTTGATTAACTGAAGCAGACACCATATCTAAGTAGTCAATCGCCATTTTCAGATTGTCACGTGCCGCTGATAAATTCTTAGCTTGTTCCATTAATTCACTATTTGTCATTTTCCATTCTCCTTATTCGTGTTAAAATAAGGGAAAGCATATTTTTGATTATCTCTTCGACCTACTACTGTCCAAAGTAAAGTAGGTCTTTTTTGTATGCTTTCCCATGCGACTTACCTCAAATTCCAAGATACCGACGCGGGTTCTTGATTAACTTAGCCACCACGTTGCCAATAAACGACACAATCATAAACTTGATTGCCCATAGGATTGTTGTTGCTATCATGAGATCACCTCCTTAAATGTGTTCTGCCCCCGCACGGTGCAAATTAAACTTTATGTGATTCCATGAACTTATCTGCATCCGCTTTATCTATGCGTCTGGTCCCATTAATGATAATGACCGGTAATCCTTGCTTAATATACTTATTCAGTGTGTTACGTGATTTCACATTTAAATATTGGCACGCTTCTCCTAAATTCATATACTTAGAAAAACCTTTATTCATTTGTTTCACTCTCCGTTTCTTTACAAATCAATACATACATGTAAAAAAATATTGCCATATCAATACCTATCATTTCTTTACAAAATGATACTAACACGATCATTTATTGTTTGTCAATACATTTCTTTACATGTATAATTAGTTTTTGTAGAAAGGTGGTTGTTTTATATGGATACTCTAACAGGTCAAAGGATTAAAACCATACGTATCACACTGGGAAAAACGCAAGCTGACTTTGCTGATAGTATAAACCAGAGATTAGATTCAGACGGGACTGTTACTAGAGGTACAGTTAATAACTGGGAGCATGGCAGGAATTTACCAAATAAAAGACGTTTAAAGATAATCGCTGATTTAGGTGGTGTTTCAGTTGATTATTTATTACATGGTTCATCTATAACCGTTTCTACAATTGACTCTCTCGCCGAAAAATATAAAAGAGGAACAATAACACCAGATGAAAAACTACTAATGAATGAAGCTTCAATTGATTTTCGTGTTGAAACTTCCAATATGGTCAAAGCCACTAAGAACATGGCGGAAAAAGTATTTAATGAGACTGCCTATGAGTCCTTTTCACCTAGTCAAAAAGTATTAGCCGTTCAAATTTCACGATTAATGTTACAGTTAAAAGAACAAGAACGAGATGGCACGGACAATTTAGATGAATTGTTTACTAGTTTGACTGCTTTCATGAGTGGGTTAACTACTGTAATCTCTGGTGAAAAAAAGCCTTCCGAATTTAAAGAGTTCCAAGATTCCTTAACTACTAGTATCAACAAGCATTTCAAATAGAGCTATTTATTCTTTTGTTCTACATAACACTGCCCCCGCACGGTACGTTATGGAGGAAATTATAAATGGCAACAATCAAGAAGTATCAGGACAAGGACGGGAATACCCGTTATCAGTTTCAAGTTTATTTAGGTGTTGATCCTCAAACTGGTAAAAAGAAATCAACCCGGCGTCGGGGCTTTAAATCAAAAAGCGCTGCTCGGATTGCTTTATCCAGAATTGAAGTAGAGTTACAGCAAGAACCGGTTTTACCAGTTGATAACAATATTCTCTTCGTTGACGTCTATCATGAATGGTACGACCAGTATATTAATACCGTTCGTGAAAGCACTTGGGCAAGGACTGCTGGTATGTTCGATAATCACATCTTGCCGTTGTTTGGTAACAAGCGGTTACGAACCATCACCGTCAACCAGTGCCAGCGTGCTGTTAATCTATGGTTTAAAGAAGTCACGTACAATTACAAGCGTTGGTACAATTATCTGGTATCAGTCTTTGAATACGGCTTAAAACACGGCTATATCACACATAATCCAGCTAGAATGATTACAATGCCGGTCAAGCCTGATAGTTGGGGTGATAAGCCCGATAACTTCTGGGATCGCGATCAACTAAAGACGTTCTTCAAGTGCATTAACCAGCAAAAAGAACCCGAAAAGTATTGTCTCTTCCGGGTACTAGCGTTTGCAGGCGTGCGACGTGGCGAGTGTTTAGCCCTGACATGGCAAGATATTGACTTTGTCCATAAGACCTTGCGGGTTAATAAAACACTTACCCAAGGGAAACGCGGCAAGCAGATTATTCAAGCCCCTAAGACAAAAAAGGGCCGCCGCACTGTCAGCTTAGACAATACGACGGTAGAAATATTACAACGCTGGCATAAACAGCAACGTGAATATTATTTGTTTTTAGGTTTTAATACGTTACAGCCGGATCAGTTAGTTTTTGCTAACACTAAGAACGGTTTTAAATCGCTTAATACTCCGGGTAAGTGGTTAAAGCGGATCATCACTGATTACCACCTAACCCCTAGTATTACCGTACATGGATTTCGACACAGTCACGCCTCCGCTTTGTTTGCCGCTGGTGCCACCATTAAAGAAGTACAAACCCGATTGGGCCATGAGGACGTTGCAACAACCCTAAATGTTTACACACACGTCACTAAGGGCCAAAATCAACAGGCGGCCAATAAGTTAGCCAATTATTTAGGCTTCTAAACTTGGCATATTCAGGCACTTTTTACCAAGTGGACCACGTTGGACCACCATATGGACCACGTCAAGGGGTCTTTGAAGTGCTGATATATCAACGTTTGGACCACCGGACCACGTGGACCACGTTAAAACAAACATTTTCAGTTATAGCAGGAAACTGGGTTATTTTAACACTTCATAGTAAAAGTAAGCCAATTGGTAAGCCAAAGGTAAAAAGTCTCACGTGAAACACCGCATAAGCACTGGTTTAATAGCGTTTATGTTTCAGTTGGGTTCAAACCCCTGACTGCCCATCATATAACCACACTAATCAGTTTTCACGCTGTGATAATCCACCGTGAAAGCTGATTTTTTTATACGCCCAAAAAGTGAAAGGACTGACCGCAGCCGTACAGCCGCGCCAGTCCTTTTTTGACATCAGCATCAATAACAACAATGCTGGGTTTACTTTTCAATATGAAAATAGCCTTCAGGTGCCTCGCTCGGCTTAGCCTGGTGCCAATGTTGGTTACTGCTTCCGTACTTGGTCGGTTGCGCATCGGGGTCCATCGCGACAAAGCGCCGCCCAACGGCATCCATAAAAATCACAACTCGCTGATACTCACGCGCAGGCGTGACCAACGTACAATTCTCATGTTTAATACCATAAACATCTACAAAATCCATCCTGACCACTTAGCTTTCTTGTTTGTCTGACGGACATCACCAACTGAAAAACCGAACCGTTAACATCAACGGTTCGGCACACTGCTAACTATTGAGGTCGAACGTTCGTCGCTTGCGGACCACGATCACTTTGTTCTTCATCATAGGTTACTTTTTGACCTTCATCTAAGGTCTTGAAACCATCCGTTTGGATCGCTGAGAAATGAACGAAGACATCGGTACCGTCTTCACCCGTAATAAAACCAAATCCCTTATCCGCGTTGAACCATTTTACCGTACCATTTTTCATTAATATAAGTCCTCTCAGAACTGACTGAAGTGGCGACAACGTTAACCCTTAGGACGCCCCATCGCTGGAGTGCCCCGCGCGCTAAGTGCTTCAAGTATATCATACCTCGCCGAATTAAGGGCAAATAACGCCATGCATAACGGATGACTTTCCCCCGCAGTTCAGGCATACTAATTAGTAACAAAGGGGGAAGCTAATCATGCAACATACCACTCGACAAGCAGCGCTCCAGATGATTCAGACAGCCCCCGTCTTCACATTAGCAACCGTTGATGCGGATGGCTATCCGACCATGGTAGCGCTGAGTCCTTTACCAATCAAACGGCGACTGGAAGAACTCTACTTCTATACCAGCCGCCAAACATCAACCACGCAAAATATTCAGAACTGTCGGCAGGCCAGCCTATTTTACTATCAACTCTCGGACTATTCATCCATTATGTTACGCGGTAAATTGACCCTGGTCGGCAACAACGCGTTTGACCAGGATTGGCGCACGGCGCTGACCGACTTTCAGCAACAACTGGACTACAAGGACCCGGTCATTCTGCATTTTCAGACCAATTCGATCAAAATTCGTCAGATGATGACGATCGACCACCTGGAACTCATCGATCCACCCACTGATGAGCGACCGCATTAAATCTGACCCGCGCGAGCTTGTCCAGCGTCGTTTCAGGCGTCCGGCTGCGTGTGCGCACCTCAAGATATTGCCATTATTATATTCTGAAAGCCGTCATTAGACCGTCGTTTAATGGCGGCTTTTTATGTAAAATCATCCTCGAATTAGCACTGGCCTCTAACTTGACCGTGCACCAAGTTCGCCCCGACAAGGCCACAAGCCCCCCTTGATTCGTTCATTCACCTTCATAAGTAATGCCGCTTTCATCCCCGTAACGACGTGCTTTCAGCCGCAATATTTGCGAGGCCGCTAAAAAGAGACTAGGCTATAAGTGTACCTAATATTTTCATAGTTATAATTAAATGAATGCAATTTTTAATGACCGAACTAAGGAGTGTGAACTAATGAAACTTATTAGATTGCGAATTGAAAATGATGCGATGGACATCGCCTATCACCCGGTATCGGGACAAGAAGCGACCGTCCATTACCTAATTGCTTATAATCCTGACCAATCAATCGGTGAAAACCTGGAAAACATCAAGGTTCGCCTAGCAGGATTGAAATTTGACGCGGCAATTCTTGAGAACGGCTTATCGTACCCCTTCTCTGATACGATCGTCGGCGTGAACTACGACCGCATCGATGTTGGCTTGGCGTTAACGAACTTGCTGAACATTCCGGTCGTCAGTCAAGCCGCCGTTGAGCAACTCGGACTGGCAGCCGCCGTCAAAGCCAAGAGTGCCTACTTAAAGTGGCATCTCGACTACTACGGCCAGTATCACGGCGTCCGCAATAACGGTCAAGAAGCCATGCTGACGATTGGTAACGGCTACTTCGGGCTACGTGGCGCCTTTTTGGAAAGTCACGCGGACAAGGATAATTATCCAGGAACCTACGTTGCCGGCGTCTTCGACCAAGAAACGACGACCATCAATGACCACCAAGTCACCAACGAAGACTTAGTCAATCTACCGAACGCACAATTCATCACGTTTGGCATCGATCACCAAACCCCATTTCGACTCAATGAACACGATTTACAAGACGTTTATCGGAGCCTCAATCTAAAAACTGGGATTCTGACAACGACCAAACTCATTCAGCTGGCTTCCGGCCATCAGCTCAAGATTCGCTCACAAAAGGTCGCTAACATGCAGGACTGGCACCGTTACAGCATCCGCTATCAAGTGACACCGCTCAACTTTGCCGGGAGCTTACAGATTTATTCCGAAATCGATGGCAGCGTCGTCAACAGTAATGTCAGTCGTTACAACGTTTTTGACCAGCATCACTTACAGACGATGGGCATCGAGACTGCGGCCAATACCGTTTTTCTCTCGGGACAAACTAAATCATCGCACATCAACTATACGATTGGTGCCCAACTGACCAGTCCCGACGTACCTGCCATCAAGAATTTCCACAGCACGCAACAATCCCAGGGCGTTCAACAAACCGTCTCGCTAGCCGTCGAAGCTGGTAAGACTTATACGTTTGATAAAGACGTCGTGATCACGACGAGCAACGTCGCTGATGACGCTCAGTTGACCCAGGTCCAAGCCGAACTCGACCAGTCCAGTTTTGACAAAACGGCAAGTGCCAGCAAGGACTATTGGGACGCAACTTGGCGGACGACCGATATCAAAGTTCGCGGCGACATTACTAGTCAGCGCCTGTTGCGGGTGAACATCTACCACAGTTTCGTTTCCGCTGCCGCCATTGAAAGTGGCCAACTAGACGCTTCCGTGGGGGCCCGTGGATTACACGGCGAGGCTTACCGTGGTCACGTCTTCTGGGATGAAATGTTCATTTTGCCGTTCTACACCTTGCACCGACCAGAATTAGCCAAACAACTGCTGTACTACCGTTACCGGCGATTACCAGCGGCTCGTAAAAATGCCCAGGCGGAAGGCTATCGCGGCGCTATGTTCCCGTGGCAATCCGCTTCAAAGGGTGACGAGCAGTCGCAATTCACCCATCTGAATCCCATCACGAAGACCTGGGATCCAGACAACAGCCGCCTACAACGCCACGTCTCGTTAGATATTACCTACAACGTCTGGTTCTACTACCACGTCACGCAAGACCGCGACTTTCTCAATCATTATGGGATGGAATTATTGCTCTCAATTGCCGCATTTTGGATCAGTAAAGCGACCTATAATGAAGAAACTGGACGATACGATATTAGTGGCGTGATGGGTCCCGACGAATTCCACGAAAATTACCCGAACAGTACTAAGCCGGGATTGAAGAATAACGCCTATACCAATATCATGGTCGCCTGGCTCTTCGATATCATTACGAAGTTCAAAGCACAAATGCCACAGTCGGCCTTCCAACAAGCGGCTGAAGCGGCCAGTTTCGATACGGCCACTAGTCAAAAGTTGACGGATATTAGTCATCATCTGGCCTTAGAAATCAACCGTCGCGGGGTCATTGCCCAATTTGAAGGGTACTTCAATCTGCCGAAGCTTGATTTTCAGGCTTATCATCAAAAATACGGTGATATTGCCCGGATGGACCGCATCTTGAAGGCGGAAGATAAGACGCCGGATGCCTACCAAGTCGCCAAACAAGCGGACGCCCTGATGGCCTTTTACAACTTTGACGTGCCAACAGTCCAGGGTCTGATCGAACAAATGGGGTATCAACTCCCTAAAGAGTATTTGACCCACAACATTCAGTACTACCTGGCCCGCACGACCCATGGTTCGACCCTATCACGCATCGTTTACGCGGTCTTGAACCAGCTTGATGACAACGATGATGACGCTTGGAAGCTGTTCTCAGAAGCCCTCGCCTCCGATTACTATGATATTCAAGGTGGGACCACGGCAGAAGGCATTCACTTAGGCGTGATGTGTGCCACTTTAAATCTGACCACCCGCAATTTTGGTGGTGTCAGTCCCCTCGGTGAGCACCTGCAAGTCAATCCGCAGTTGCCAGACCACTGGCAGACTTTGAAATTCAAGCATCTGTTCCGGGGTATCCACTACGTCTTCGTCATTGACCATCAGCGCGTCACCGTCACCGCTGATCAACCAAGCACGATCATTATCGGCAAGCAATCGTACCAATTACAAGCTAAGAAACCACTGTCAGTCACTTATGCCAGTTAAATTAGGAGGAAAAAACGATGGTTGAATTTGCAGCAATCAAAGGATTTGTCTTCGATCTCGATGGCGTCATCACGGATACGTCGGTCTTTCATAGTCAGGCTTGGCATCAAATTGCGGACAAGGTCGGCGTAAGTTGGGATGACCAGTTGGCCGACGCGCTCAAAGGTATCAGCCGGATGGATTCACTGAACTTGATTTTAGCCCGTGGGCATCGAGAAAATGACTTCACCCCTAACCAAAAAGCCGCGTTAGCTGCCGAAAAGAACACTAATTATCTCGCACTGGTCAATCAAATGACGCCCGCTAACATTTTGTCAGGCATCACTGATTTCTTAGCAGAATTGCAAGCCCATGGTTATGCCATGTCGCTGGCTTCGGCCTCTAAGAATGCGCCACTAGTGTTGAGCAAATTAGGCCTGGGGCACTACTTCACCAAGGCCGTTGATCCTGCCACGCTAACGCATGGTAAACCAGATCCAGAAATCTTCCGGCGCGGCGCTGAAATTTTGAATCTGAGCCCCGCTGAATGTATCGGGGTCGAAGATGCGGCTGCCGGCGTCCAATCCATCAACGGCGCCGGTGAAACATCGATTGGCATCGGTGACCCCACCGTGTTAGCTGCCGCTGACATCAACTTCACCGACACCACCCAATTGACCTTAGCCAACATTCAGTCACAACTGGTTACGGCCTGATTACTGCCTGAATGCCAATTTAATTAGTCTCTGTTTTCAACGTTCGCATCAAAGTAGCTTGATGCGGGCGTTTTTTTATTGGGCACATTAGCCGGATTTTGGTATCTGACTTAGTGATTAGTAGGATTCCTGTTCGTCAGCCGATGCGCGCCTTAGTCCGACTTTCGGGGCCGGCTGACAACGCGGAACGCAACCGACGTCGATTTGGCTACTGAGCTTTGTCCGGCGGGCCGGACAGTCGGTAACCCGCTCGAATGGCGGATGAACGACCACCTATCTGGGTGCAATTGACCATTGAATATTAGGTGGATGATCCTTCAGAAAAAATTTTAAATCAGTATTTATGATGGTTTACGGTATTTAAATGCTGACAAAACGACTTGAAGATTACTGGCTAGCGTCAATGGAAACCAGTCCTGAGGTTAGACGCTAGAGTTGTTATTAGTACAGAATTCAGAGTTTTACTCTCTTAGATGACTCAAAAATGTTGGCGAGATAACTTAGCTATTATTGGGAATCAACTTTACAGTTGAATGCCAAGATAACTGTTTACTAGGAACCAACGACCAGTCCATCAAAAGTTGAGTCCGCAAACGTCTGCCTTTCGAATACTGTCCAGGCTGGAAGGCATTCTGGGCAAGGCCCAGTGGTGAAATTTCACTTAGCAAGCGTCCTTTGCTTGGTTAGTGAAAGACCAGTATTTAAGACGTGGGCTGGCGGCTTAAATCTGTGTCCACCACGTTCCGGCCATTGCCCAGAATGCCTGGAAGACGGCTTAGGACGCGGCATCCAGGCAATTTTACACTAACTCGCCCTATTTCCAGCGGTTCTAAGCTGGCAGTCTTGACTTTATGTCCTAAACCAAAAGCGACAAGCCGTCTAATCATGACGCCTTGCCGCTATTGAATTCAAACTAGTTTTGTCCCAATGCTTCAAATCAAGTCAAAGTGCTTTAGCCCCTGTGCGATGCCATCGTGCATGTTATCCGCGGTAACGTAGGTAGCGAGCCGTTTGACGCGTGGATGACCGTTGCCCATTGCGATTGGGGTCTGGACCATGCGGAACATCTCAATGTCGTTTAATTGGTCGCCGAATGCGTAGGTTGGGACGGTCGTCAGGTGCGCTTTGGTCAAAATATCGCGGATGCCGACTGCTTTAGAAACACCCCACTGCATCGTGTCCAAGGCCCGCGGATTATTGCGGACGAAATGGAGCCGACCACGGTAGCGACGTGCATACTGAGAAGCATTCAGTGGGTCAAAAGTCAGTAAGAAATTAATGTGGCGATGTTGGTAGAACTGCGGGTCGACCGTTGCCGTCTGATGGAGCGTTTGATAATTATCGACGGTGAGGGCATCCCGATGGCTCAACGCAAAACCGGCGTTATTATAGTAAGCCAAGGCATGCTGCTGACGATTGGCGAAGTGGGTCACATCCGCCAAGAGATCCTTATCGAGTTCGTGCGCGCTCAAAAAGTGGCCCTGATAAGCCACATAACTACCGTTGGCGCTCACGATCGAATCAATCCCAGTCTGTTGCATGATGTCGCGCACTTCAAAGACGTTGCGGCCCGTCGCAATGACTGGCAAGATGTGATTGGCTTTTAATTGTCGAATGGCCTGAATGCTACTTGGCGCCACCGTCTTGTCGTCGCGCATCAGGGTGCCATCCAAATCAAAAAATACAACTGCTTGATACACACAATTACCCCCTATAATAATTCAACGTGTGACAATCTCAGCTCACACGAAGCTGTGTACAGGTCTATTATAGGCGGGTCGTGCAAATTGAGCTGGAATTGTGCTTGAACTTTCATTCCAGCTGGCCATGCACACGTCCCACTTGGGCAATTATCAAGGCATAACAAAACACGCAGCTTTTCAAGAAAAGCTGCGTGCAATCTAATACCGCAACGCAAGGATTGCTAGGATACTTTTTAACATGTCTGGTCTCCATGTTATTAGCGGGGTGCTATTAAAAAGTACATCCTTAATGTACTGCAGACTAAGTTATTCAACTATCAATTTTCTGTAAAGTTCAAGTAAAGTTTTCAATAACACGACACTGTTCGCCACCAATCGTCCGGGTCACCAAGCAATGTTGAATCGCCCGCGCTAAGTCCAGCGGCAAGCCGCTTAACTTCAAGTCATGGCTGGTGACCGTCCGCGGCTCAGTCGTCACATTAATCACGACTAAGACAGTTTGGTCGCCTTGCCAGTAACTGTAGCCGATCCCGTAGTCCGCTAAGTAAAACGGCGCAAAGTGGGCCGCATTCAACCAAGGATGTTGCCGGCGCCAGTGCAGCCATTCGGTCACGAACTGCACCTGCGCTTGATCAGCGTCAGCCCACGGATAAAAGGCCCGATTGTCCGGATCCTTGCCGCCAAGCATCAGGGCTTCATCGCCGTAGTAGAGGCACGGTACTCCCGGAAGCGTCAATAGTAACTGGACCGCTAAGCGCAGCCGTTGCTGGTTCTCTTCTAGCATCGTTAGGATTCTCGGCGTATCGTGTGTCCCAATATTATTAAAATTATACTGGAAGGTCGACGCCGGATAGTTTTCCTTCAACGTCATCAGCTCCCGCCACCATTCTGCGGGGCTGAGTATGCCGTTCAACACGTGAATGATCAAGCGCCGGAGTGGGTAATTCATCACGGCGTGCAGTCCGCCGCCTTCCAGATAGTGCCGTCGTAATCCGTACGCGAGCTTGTGCGAAGCATCTTCCCAGACTTCGCCAATCAGCACTTTGTCTGGATAGCGGTCCAAAGTCCGCCGAATCCCCGCGATAAAATCATCTGGCAGTTCATCGGCCACATCCAATCGCCAGCCATCAACGCCCCGCTGCGTCCAATAGTCGATCACCGAGTCGGGTTTGCCGAAGATAAAATCCCGGTAGGTCGGGTCTTCCTTGTCGACCGTCGGCAAGTCCCGAATCCCCCACCAACTGTCATAGTCTTGCGGATAGTGGATGAAGGTAAACCACCGATAATAGGGGCTATCCTTGGACTGCGTCGCCCCAACAGTGGGATACTTTTCAGCCTGATTAAAATACTTAGAATCCACGCCCACGTGGTTGAAGACGCCGTCTAAAATCAAGCGCATCCCGGCTTGGTGCAGCGCGGTGACCAGGTCATCGAAGTCCGCTAACGTGCCCAAGACCGGATCGATTTTCAGAAAATCACCCGTATCGTAGCGATGATTGCTACTGGCTTCAAAAATTGGCGTCAGGTAAACGATCGTCACGCCGAGCTGTTGTAAATAAGGAATCTTCGCGCGGATGCCCCGCAGATTGCCCCCATAAAAGTCCCAGCGCAAAATCGCCCGGTGTTCATCACGAACGTACAGCGGCCGGTCGGTCAAACGACCATAGATAAAGCTATTCGCTTTCGGTGCATTGACGTGTCCATCCGCATTGCCATTATTAAAGCGGTCCACAAAAATCTGATAAGCGACGCCCTCTCGGTACCACTGGGGCAAGGTCTCAATCGCCTTTAAAATCGTCAATTGGTACATCTGAACGTGTTCTCGCAAAACGTATTGCACACCGGGGCCGCCATAGCCGCCATCGACACAGCCGTAGAACACCGTCGTGGTGGCCGTTTCGATGCGAAAGTAATAGAAGTAGAGCCCCACCTGAGTTGGGATAAACGTCGTCGTGTAGGTCGTTGGACTCACGGGTCGCAGCGGTAGCGTGGCCTCGTCATCCCACTGGCCATCATGCGCCACACACAAGTCGACCTGTTTGACCGGCGTGACACTTTGAATGCCGATGGTGAATTGGACGGGCGTCTGTTGGGTGACCGCGCCAAAGGGTGTCTTGTATGTCGGTAAAAACGAGTTATACGTGACCTGCATTGTCACCCTTCCTTTCTTAATTCAGCCGCTCGTGCGGCACTTGCCAAATATCGTCCGCATACCGGGCGACGGCCAAATCAGCGGCAAAGTGCCCGGAGGCCGCGATGTTGGCTAGTGACCGTTGTTGCCAGGTCGGCTGGTCTTGAAAATCACGACTGATTTGTTGTTGTTGCGTGACGTACGCGCGATAATCCGCCAAGACAAAGAATTCATCGTTGTACCGCAGTAGTGAATCGTAAATCTCGCGGCCGACCGTTGGAATTCCTGGAATCGTGCCATCGACTAAGCTGTCCAAAATGCGTTTTAATTCTGGATCAGCCTGGTAAAAGTCCGCCGCGTGATAATTGCCGCGATGGTAGTAGTCATAGACCTCGTCCACTTTCAGACCGAATGGGTACTCGTTCTCCGCCCCGGCCGCTTGGATAATGTCGATGTTAGCACCATCATAAGTCGCCAGCGACAGCGCGCCGTTCGCCATCAACTTCATATTGCTGGTCCCTGACGCTTCCTTAGAGGCGGTCGAGATCTGCTCGCTCACGTCTGCAGCGGGAATAATCAACTCAGCGATGGACACGCCATAATTCGGAATGAAGACCACTTTCAACCGGTCCCCGATAGCCGGATCCTGATTGACCAAGTCCGCCACCACGTTGATCAGCTTGATAATTGCCTTGGCATAGTGGTAACTCGGGGCTGCCTTAGCGCCAAAAACGTGCACCCGCGGGACAAACGGTGCTTGCGGGTGGTCCTTGAGTTCAAAGTACTCCCGGAGAATCTCAAACACGTGCAGTAGTTGCCGTTTATAGGCGTGCAGCCGTTTGATTTGGACGTCATAGATGGCATCGGTCCTGATTTTGATGCCCATCGTCCGCTATACATACGCTGCCAAAGCCTGTTTATTAATCTGTTTGACTTGTCCTAATTGGTGCAAAAAGTGATCGTCTTGTTGATACGGTAGTAACGTCTGCAACAAATCAGGCTGCCGCCGCCAATCCGTGCCGATCGTCTGATCAATCAGGTGTGCTAAGGGTTGGTTGGCAAGTTGGACCCAGCGCCGAGTCGCAATCCCGTTCGTCTTGTTATTAAAACGTTCGGGATAAACTTGATACAGTCCCCGTAACACGTCCGTCTTCAGTAGCTCGGTATGCAACGGTGCGACCCCGTTAACGCTGTGGCTACCAATCACTGCCAAGTAGGCCATCCGCACCTGACCATTGCCCAAAGGCGCCGTCTGATCGACCAGTGCCTTGCCAAAAATGGGCATCTGTTGTTCCCGATAACGCCGGTCGATTTCCACGATAATCTGGTAGATTCGTGGTAACAGGCCCTTAAACATGTCGATTGGCCACGTCTCTAAAGCCTCCTGTAAAATCGTATGGTTGGTATAACTCATCACTTGGGTCGTCAACGTCCACGCCACGTCCCAGGTGCAGTGATGCTCGTCCATGAGTAGCCGCATCATTTCCGGAATGACGAGCGTCGGATGGGTATCATTGATGTGAATCGCGACCTTTTTGCCCAGATTGCGTAAGCCATGATGACTCGCACAAAAGTCTCGGACGATGCTTTGCACGCCAGCGGATGAGAAAAAGTATTCTTGGCGCAGTCGCAGCTGTTGTCCGGCCGAATTAGAATCATCGGGATAGAGCACCTTGGTAATATCGCTGATGCGGTCCCGTTGTTCCTGCGACGAATAACTTTCAGACGCGCTAGGTGGCAGTTCTGCCGACCATAAACGTAAGGTGTTCGTGATGTCATTGTGGTAGCCAACGATGCCGACATCGTAAGGAACGGCTAAGACATCATCCGTATTTTCATACTGCGGCTGCAAACTGCCATCAGGTTGCGGCTGGAGCCAGACGTTGCCGCCGAATTGGACGAGGCAGCTCTTATTATCACGGCGCGTCTCCCAGACATTACCGTGATGTAACCAATCATCGGGCAATTCGACTTGGTAGCCGTCCATAAAGACTTGTTTGAATAAGCCATAGCGATAGCGGATGCCGTTACCATTACCCGCGATTTTCAAACTAGCCATCGCATCCATGTAACAGGCTGCTAATCGCCCTAAACCGCCGTTACCCAGTGCCGGGTCGGGTTCCGCTCGGCTGATGGTCTCGAAATCTAAGCCCAACTCTTTTAACCCTTTTTTGACCGTATCCAGTAAATTCAAGTTCAGCAGGTTAGAAGCCAGGAGTCGACCTGGCAAAAATTCGATAGAGAAGTAATAGACTTGTTTTTGATGCTGGTCGCGATACAGTTTCGCCGTCCGCGTCCAGCTTTGACTGTTGTAGCGCCGGACTAACTGCCCGAGCGCAATAAACTGGCCGATCGTTGACGTGTCATTCAGCGCTGTCGAATACAGCGTCTCAATTTCACTTAAAAAATCTTTCTTAAACTGTGCGCACGTTAATTTCAAACTCACACCCCCGCTAAACCTAACGCATTAACTTCAAATAGGTCGTTCGGTACTGCTGCGCCGACCGTTCCCAGCCAAAATCACAGGTCATCGCCTGATGTTGTAACTGTCGCCAGATTTGCGGGTCGTGCCGATATAAGTTCACGGCGACCGTCAGCATCTTGCGGAACACTTCTGGTCGGTAATCATCGAAGCTAAACCCCGTGCCCTGACCGGTATATTGATTATATGGCAGCACCGTATCGCGCAACCCACCGACCGCGTGCACGACTGGCAAACTCCCATAATGCATCGCCATCATTTGCGATAAGCCACAGGGTTCGAAGGCTGACGGCATCAAGAAGAGGTCACTAGCCGCGTAGATTTGCTGGGCTAGCTGCGTATCAAACTGAATCGCGGCCACCACTTTTTGCGGGTACGCCTGTTGATAGGTCCGCCAGGCTTGTTCGAGCGCCGGCTCACCGGTTCCTAATACGACTAATTGCACATCTTGGCGCTGCAAGAAGGGATCCAATGAATCGAGCAACAGATCAATCCCTTTTTGCCGGGTCAGCCGTGAAATGACGGCCAATAGTGGGACATTTTTTTCAGGTAAGCCGAGGCGCCGTTGTAACGCCCATTTGTCCAACCGCTTCGACTTTAAGTCCTTGACCGTATAGTTGACCTTTAACGCCGGGTCAGTCGCCGGATCATAGACCTGGGTGTCGATGCCA
>NZ_JAGYGS010000027.1:0-39461 GCF_018991185.1 Lactiplantibacillus sp. 7.2.4 | reverse complement strand
TTCAATTCGACTTGAAAAGCCGTTTTTTGATACAGTAATGCTTAACGACCAGCCCGTGATTTTTGGTAATCAATCGCGAAATCAACACCGATGCGGTGCCTATGCATTTTGCTAGTTAGTTCGTCATGAATCATGATTAAAAGATGCCAGTTTAGTTAGCTTAGTGTTTGTCAGCCGGGAGCATCCTAGTCCGACTTCCGGGGCCGGCTGACAACGCTGGAACAGGGCGGACATCGATTTGAACTCACGCAGAAACCCACTGCGCAATTTCAAATACGAGTCTTCTTCTAGCCCGGGAAACCCACCCGGACAAGAAGAATTTCGCCCTTGAGCATTGTCAGCCAGCCCCTACAGTCGGGAAGCCGCTCGAATGGCAGATGAACGGCCACCTTACATGGTGTAACTGACCACTAAATACTAGGTGACGGGTCCTTCAGACAAACTTTGAGTTGGTATCGATGATGGCAATAAAATTCATCTGGAATTTGCAGGCCAAGATTTTGTTGAGCGGATCTAATCGAAACTACCTTGTTAGTAAATGACAGGATTGCTGATTTCAAAGCATTAAGTAGTTCATATTTAGTCTGATTCGAAAACATATCAAGTAAAGGATAGTAATCAACACACTCCTGTACTGATGAGACTAGACGATAGCCTAATGATCAAGAAAAAGTTTTAGATAAAACAAATCTGACAGTTAGATAACAGCTGTACTGTTTGATATGAATCAGCAATCAGTCCATTAAAAATTGGGTCCGCATATATCTGCCTTTCGAATAGGATCCCGGCTGGAAGGTATTCTGGGCAAGGCCCAGTGGTGAAATTTCACTTAGCAAGTGTCTTTTGCTTGGTTAGTGAAAGACCAGTATTTAAGACGTGGGTTGTCGGCTTAAATCTGTCCACCACGTTCCGGCCATTGCCCAGAATGCCTGGAAGCCGGACTAGGACGAGCAAAACAGTGCAGTTTTACGCGAACTCGCACTGTTTCCAGCGGGGCTCAGCTGGCATCTTTTAACCATGATTCATGCTAAATAATAACTAGCACGACGTATGTCAGATTATCGTGGCGTGGACCGCCAATTGGCCGAGCGGTTTATTAATGAAAACTCCCTGTAAATGATGTAATTATTGCAGAAAAGAACCGATTTCGCCGTTTATTATTACGAATGTGTTACATCAAAGTGGATTGATTGTACTTCATATGGGCATTTAGTAAAATAGACAAGAAGCGGAAACTAGCGGGAGGTGCTTGATATGAGTTCATTAGACAAAACAATGTACTTTGACTTCGATAATGATAGCGTTAAAGATGTCCATGATACGCTAACAACGGTTTATGAAGCATTACAAGAGAAGGGCTATAACCCGATTAATCAGATTGTCGGTTACTTACTATCTGGTGATCCGGCGTATATCCCGCGCTTAAACGATGCTCGGAACTTAATTCGGAAGCATCAGCGTGACGAGATTATCGAGGAACTTGTCAAGTCTTATTTAAAGGCAGATAAGGATGTTGATGCATGAAGTTAATGGGGTTGGATGTTGGTTCCAGAACTGTGGGCGTTGCCATTAGCGATGCTTTTGGTTGGACGGCACAAGGCGTTGAGATTATTCGTATTAATGAGGATGCTGAAGAATTCGGTATCGACCGGGTCGCTGAACTTGTGACCGAGTTGGATGCTGGGGGCTTTGTCCTCGGCTTGCCAAAGAATATGAATAATACGCTGGGACCGCGGGCTGAAGCCGCTCAACATTATGGTGAGCTATTGACGGCTCGGTTTCACTTACCGGTAGACTTCGAAGATGAACGGTTAACGACCGTCGAAGCAGAGCGGATGCTCGTCGAAGAGGCGAACACCTCACGCAAGAAACGCAAAAAGGTGATCGATAAGCTAGCTGCTAGCTTGATCTTACAAAATTACTTGGATCGCCATGGCAAACTCACACAAGAATAGCGAGGAACTAACATGAGTCAAAACCAAGATCGTAAAGACAACGACGTTATCACCTTAGTTGATGACGAGGGTAATGAAACCCTATTTAATATTTTATTCACGTTTGATTCGGAAGACTATGGTCATTCCTACATCTTAATTTACCCGGCAGATGCACCGGCCGATGATGAAGTTGATATTCAAGCCTACATCTATGACCCAGAAGATGGCGATAATGGCGAATTGCAACTCATTGAATCCGATGATGAATGGGATATGGTTGAGCAAGTGCTGAACACCTTCTTAGCCGATGATGGTGGTATGCAATAGTCACCCGTAATGTTGAGCTCGTGGACCCAGGTCCGCGGGCTCTTTTTGAAGGGCCGTCTGCGGTTCTAACGGTCGCAAAAAAGGCCTAACCATGCTAGAATATTATTGTTATTGAAAGGAAGCTGGATGTTGATGACTGCTAATAAGCGCCGCTTCAAAGCGGAAATTGATGGTCATACTTACACGATCATCGGCACGGCGTCTGACCGTCACATGCAAACGGTGACGCGGATGATGAATGAACAAATTACACAACTTAAAAAATTAGCACCTGATATGTCGGATACGGAAATCGCGACGTTACTCGCTTTTAACGCAATCTCAGACCAGGTGGACAAACAAGCTGAATTATTGAAAATGCAAACGGATGATGCCGACAAGTAATTGCATTGTCCGTTTTTTTGCGACTTTCCGTAATTCATTGGAACTTCGGAGGGATATTATTGAATTCCAAAGTATTGAATACGCTAGAGTATCAACAAGTTAAACAACAACTCGCCCCATACCTCGTTTCGGCGACGGGGCAACAAGCATTGAACGACTTACAGCCGATGACCACGGTCGCTGGTATTCAGCGCGCCTTGGACGAAACCAATGATGGGGTGGAAGTTTATCGGTTAAAGGGTGGGATTCCAGTCGCCCGTTTAGCAGATATCCAACCACATATGAAACGCCTGGCCATTGGTGCGACCTTGAACGGTAGTGAGCTAGGTCAAGTGGCACGGGTTTTACGGACAACCCGTGCGATTACCCGCTTTTTCGCGGATTTGTTGGCTGATGCACCCGAAAATGACATTCGGCATTTGTTCGATGAAGTCGATGAATTAGTCACGTTGCCAGAGGTTACCAAGCGGTTAGCAACGGCGATTGAAGGTGACGGTCATATTACTGACGATGCGTCCCCAGAATTGAACCACATTCGGGGCAGCATTCGCCGGACAGAGACTGAAATTCGAAATCAAATGGGACACTATACACGTGGCCATGATGCCAAGTATTTGAGTGATCCGATTATTACGATTCGTAATGACCGCTATGTGATTCCGGTCAAAGCCGAAAATCGGGGGCGGTTTGGTGGCATCGTGCATGACCAAAGTGCCAGTGGACAGACGCTCTTCATCGAACCACAGGCAGTTATGGCCTTAAATGACCGATTGCGGCAAAACCAAGTGGCTGAAAAACAAGAAGAACAACGTATCTTGGAAGAATTATCTAACTTGATTGCACCTTATCAAGAAGAAATTATTCACAACGCGGCCATCTTAGGTCACTTTGATTTTATCAATGCCAAGGCGCGCTATGCCCATGATATGCACGCAACTGAACCAGAAGTGTCGCCGTCCAATGAGGTCTACTTGCGACAAGCACGGCACCCTTTAATCGATCCGCGAAAAGTGGTCGCCAACGATATCAGTTTAGGTATCGATTATCAAGCGATGGTGATCACTGGTCCGAACACCGGTGGTAAGACGATTACCTTGAAGACACTGGGGTTACTGCAGCTAATGGCCCAATCCGGGCTGTTTATCCCAGTTGAAGCGGGGAGCCGGGTCGGCGTTTATCATGAAATCTTTGCAGATATTGGTGATGAACAATCAATTGAACAGAATTTGAGTACGTTCTCGTCACATATGGAAAATATCGAGAGCTTCCTGGCTCAAATCGATGAACACAGCTTAGTGTTGGTCGATGAATTAGGTGCCGGGACCGACCCACAAGAAGGGGCCGCACTCGCGATTGCCATTCTGGATGCGATTGGCGCTAAAAGCACCCAAGTTGTCGCAACGACCCACTATCCAGAATTGAAAGCATACGGGTTTAATCGACCGGATACGATCAACGCCAGCGTGGAATTTGATGAGCAGACGCTTAAGCCAACGTATCGATTATTAGTCGGGATTCCAGGGCGTAGTAATGCGCTTGATATTGCACAACGGCTGGGGATTCCACAGTCAATCGTTGACCAGGCACGCTCGCTGACAGATACCGATAGTCAAGATTTAAACGCAATGATTGCCGATTTGGTCACCAAACGTAAGCAAGTTGAGGATGCGCAAGTCGCTTTGAAGGCCCAAGTGGCTGATTCAGAAAAACTGCACCGGCAACTGAAGAGTGAATTCAACGCTTATCAACAACGTAAGGATCAGCTGATTGAAGATGCCAAGGTTCAAGCCAATACGATCGTTGAAGAGAGTAAGACCAAGGCCGATGCGATTATCAGCGATTTGCGTAAAAAGCAATTAGCAAGCGGTACGGCGAATGTCAAAGAAAATGAGCTGATTGATGCCAAGGGAGCCTTGAATGCCCTTGAACAGCAACCTAAGCTGAAGAAGAACCGAGTTTTGCGCCGGGCTAAAGCCCAACATGAGTTTCATGAAGGTGACGATGTACTAGTCAAATCGTACGGACAACGGGGCGTTTTAATGCAGCGGATGGGTAAGCACGCCTGGGAAGTTCAACTGGGTATCTTGAAGATGAAGATCAGTGATAATGACTTAGAACGTGTCACGCCGGAACCCGAACCGAAACGGGCGCGGGCAACAGTCCAAAGTGCCAACGCTAGCCACGTTTCGCCGAACCTCGATTTGCGGGGCGTGCGGTATGAGGACGCGATGACTCAAGTTGACCGCTACATTGATGCGGCACTGCTTGCGGGTTATCCGTCAGTGACCATCGTCCACGGTAAGGGAACTGGTGCCCTCCGCGAGGGAATTACCAATTACCTGAAGTCGAATCGTCAAGTCAAGTCGTTCCACTTTGCGGCGCCCAATCACGGTGGCAACGGGGCGACTGAAGTCCAGTTCAAGTAACAATATTTAAGCACTCAATTGCCACTCAGGCTAATGATGGTAGTGAGTCCTTCCGATAACACTTAAATTGTGAGCAAATTGTTTGTGTTCCCGGACGTTACTGGTATACTTACTATAAGTAACAGAATAAGAAAAGGAGGCCGATTTACATGGTCGCAGCAACTACTGATAAAACTTTTACAACGGATACTGCTTCAGGGGTTACGTTAACTGACTTCTGGGCAACTTGGTGTGGTCCTTGCCGGATGCAATCACCAGTTGTCGAACAGTTAGCCGATGAAATGGGTGACAAGGTGACGTTCAACAAAATGGATGTCGATGCGAACCCAGAAACGGCCAGCAACTTTGGTATCATAAGTATCCCAACTTTATTAGTTAAGAAGGATGGCGAAGTCGTCGATACATTAGTTGGCTACCATTCCAAGGATCAAATCAAACAAACTTTAGATCAGTATTTATAAACAAGTGATTCTGAATCGCTAATAGCGGTCCAGGGTTGGGCCAATGAAATAGCCTATTCGCCACTTTATTGGTTAAAAACAACGACCGGTTCAGGAATGATGATCATTCTTGAGCTGGTCGTTGTTTTGTTATGCAGAGCCGCTCGACACAAAAAAACGGTCAAAATGACCGTTTTATTGTGCTTCTTCAGTTTCGTCATCTTGCTCAACTTGTGGGCGGACGATTTCGATTGGGGTGGCCGGATCATGATTAATAATTGGTTGATTGTGGTCAATCGTCACTGAAATGCGTAGCCGCATGCGATTTTGAAAAGTGATTTTAGCTTCACTGACACAATTAGTGTGAAGCGCCGACTGTTCGGCTAGAAAGCCCGTTTCGAGCATGAAATCCGGTGACTTGATGGCGGCGCTACGCCGTGCAACTGGTTCACCATTCAATTCGTAAGTAATGAGCTCATCGCTAGTATCCATTACAATGAGGTGGCCCCAGCCAGCTTGTTCAAAAAACATCACGAGATCATCATCACTAGCGACAGGAAATTGGCGCGCTAAGTCCTTACCAGCCCAGTAAAGAATGCCACTACTGTCATCACCCAATAATTTTGGTATTAAGGCATCTCGCAACAATTCTACGCTGAGAATAGAAGCTTTGATCGAGTTGCCCGCAAATTGAGAATAAAAGTCGTTCGTCATGATAAATCCTTTCCATGCAAAAATCGTGGTATCTGAGCCACTGTATAATCAATATTATACCTTGTTTTTAATGATGTGGCGGATTTTTTAAATTTAACCAAGGAAACTTTACAATTTCGTCGCAATTAGTCTGGCTTGAAATCAATTTTAAAAAAGACCATAATAAAGTTTCAGAATTCATTGAACGGAGATTTTAAAATGGCAAATGAACATGCAATTGGATTCATGGACTCAGGGGTCGGCGGACTGACCGTTGTCAAGCAAGCGTTGAAGCAGCTGCCCCGTGAAACAGTTTATTTTATTGGCGATCAGGCGCGTTTGCCATATGGGCCACGACCTACCGAACAGGTGCGGGACTTTTCATGGCAAATGGCGGATTTCTTGATGGCTAAGCAAATTAAAATGCTGGTCATTGCTTGTAATACGGCGACTGCTGCGGCTCTGCCAGATTTACGCGCAAAGCTACCGATTCCCGTGATTGGCGTGATTGCACCGGGGTCGCGGGCCGCATTGAAAGCCTCACACACGAATCGCATCGGGGTCATTGCGACCGAGGGGACGATTCGTAGCGATGCCTATCGCCAAGCGATTTTGAAGAAAGATCCGACTGCGACCGTTTTTCCAGAGGCCTGCCCCAAGTTTGTCCCATTAGTTGAATCGAACGAATATCATTCAACTGTTGCCAAACGCGTTGTTGCGGAATCATTGCAGCAAATGCAGAAGCAACAAGTTGATACGCTGGTAATGGGATGTACCCATTATCCATTGTTACGGCCATTGATTCAAAACGTGATGGGGCCGGGTGTCACTTTGATCGATTCTGGTGCTGAGACGATCAATGATGTTTCAGCAGTCCTCGATTACTTAGATATCGCAAATGATGCTGCCACCAAACAGTATCCTGATGAATACTACACGACTGGTGCGGCGGAGCAGTTTGAAGCTATCGCACGGGACTGGCTGGAGCAGCCTGATTTTCACGCACAACATGTTGATTTAGGGAGTGAAACGAATGACTAAACCACAGACATTGATTATTGCGACGAATAATCCGAACAAAGCGCAGGAATTTAGCGCGATGTTTGCCGCTTATGATATCCAGATCAAGACGCTGGCAGACTTTTCTGATATTCCGGAGATTAAGGAAAATGGTATTACGTTTGAAGAAAATGCCACCAAGAAGGCGACGGTCGTGGTTGAAGCGACCGGTTTACCCGCAATCGCGGATGATTCTGGCTTGATGGTCGACGCCTTGCACGGTGATCCGGGGGTCTTTTCAGCACGTTATGCTGGTGATCACGATGATGCCGCCAATAATGCCAAATTATTAGCAAATCTCGGTGGTGTTCCAGAAGACAAGCGGACGGCGACGTTCCATACGACGTTAGTTGCACTCAAGCCGAGTGGGTCCAAACGCGTTGTTAACGGCGAACTAGCGGGTCGGATTCTCATTGCGCCGCGTGGTGATAATGGGTTTGGTTACGATCCGTTATTTTGGTCAACCCAGTTTCAAAAATCGCTGGCAGAACTGACGCCGGCACAAAAAAATCAGATTAGTCATCGGGGTGCGGCGTTACGCCAACTCATGACGAAATTCGACGAATGGTGGTCAAAAGCATGAAATGTTTAGTTGTAAGTGATAGTCACGGTGACCGCGACATTGTCGTTCGATTACTAGAAACTTATCGTGATCAAGTGGATGCAATTTTTCATTGTGGTGATTCCGAGCTATCAGATGATGATCCGTTATTGAAAGACATGTACATCGTCCAGGGCAATATGGATTTTGACACGCACATGCCAATTGAAGTGCAAACTACGGTTGACGACGTGACAGTCTATATGACCCATGGACACGTGTTTGGCGTGAACATGGGGTTGGATCACCTGTTAGCTAATGCCACGGCAGCCCATGCACGCTTGGCATTCTTTGGTCATACCCATCAATTAGGTGTTGAGCGTCGTGAAGGGGTGCTCGTTTTGAATCCGGGTAGTATCACTTTTCCACGCGGGGAGTTTGCACGTATCGGTGGGACCTACGCCATTGTTACCACCAGTTCGACTGCGATTGATGTCCAATACTACAATCGGCGCATGCAAGCTGTGCCGGAACTAAAATTCCATTTTGAAAATTAAATTGTGGTAAAAAATGCATTTAGTGACTTAACTGAGCCTGTTTCCGGTTACAATAGAGACATGAAAGCTTAGTCAAGGGGGCGCTTGTATGTTAATTCAACCAGTTGCGGACCTATTGTCGCGCAATGCCGACCACTATTTGATTCCGGCCGACATGGTGGCAAATGTCCAAACTGATAATAATTTGTATCACGCATTTTTGGTGTTGACCAAGATCAAGTATTCCAAAATTCCGGTCCTCGACCACAGTGGTCATTTTGAGGGACTGGTCTCATTACCATTGATTACTGAACAGATGCTCGGATTTGATCAATTAAATACCGAGGTCCTATTGCAACAGCGAGTGCAAGATGTGATGGAAACACAAGTCAAGACGGTGCACGATGTTGACGACGTGGAAGCCACCTTGCATCTGATGATCGATAATCCGTTTGTCCCAGTCGTTGATGACGATAATCTGTTCGAGGGAATCGTCACTCGGCGCGAATTCATGAAGAGTTTTAATTTTCTGACCCATGAAATTGGCAAACAATATGATATGATTGAGAAGGATTTTTCCACCAGCGAAAAAGCTAAATAAATTTATGGAGGGTCTCCGATGGCAAAATTAGATGCACAATCAATTATTAACTACATTGGCAGTGCGAAGAAAAAAACACCCGTTAAAGTATACGTGAAGGGTGCTTTGGACCAATTAAACGTTCCAGCAACGATCAAAACTTTCTTCAGCGGCAACGCTGGGGTCTTATTTGGTGATTGGGCGGATGTTGAACCGTTCTTAAAGGCTAACGCTGCAAATATCGAAGATTATGAATTAGAAAACAATGCGCGCAACTCTGCCGTTCCAATGGCGGACTTGAAGCAATATAACGCACGAATCGAACCTGGTGCTGTTATTCGGGATCAAGTTTTGATTGGCGACAATGCCGTCATCATGATGGGTGCGGTCATTAACATTGGTGCCGAAATCGGTGAAGGCTCCATGATCGACATGGGTGCGATCTTAGGTGGTCGTGCAATCGTTGGTAAAAATTGTCACATTGGTGCCGGCACTGTGTTAGCTGGCGTGGTTGAACCACCTTCGGCAAAACCAGTTCAAATCGATGACGATGTCTTGATTGGTGCGAATGCGGCTGTCCTTGAAGGCGTGCACGTTGGTAAGGGAGCCGTTGTGGCTGCCGGTGCCATCGTCATCGAAGACGTTGCGCCAAACACCGTTGTCGGTGGGGTGCCTGCTCGTAAATTGAAAGACATTGACGACAAGACTAAGAGCAAGACAGAATTGATGGCTGAATTACGGAATCTTTAGTGTGAGGGGGATAAACCATGGTCTTACGGGAAACCGATTTAATTCCAATTTATCAACACTTACATCAAATTCCGGAAATCGGCTTACAGGAACACGAAACACAGGCATACTTGCTATCAATCATTGCCAAGATGCCTCAAGACTGGTTGACGGTCAAAACGATTCCAACGCTTGATACCGCGATTCTAGTCAAAGTTAGTGGTCAGCGGCACGATTATCGCATCGGTTATCGGACGGATATTGATGCTTTGCCAGTTACTGAGAACACTGGCCTGCCATTTGCATCGACTCATCCGGGTGTGATGCATGCTTGTGGCCATGATATTCATATGTCGGTGGCGCTAGGCATTTTGAGTTACTTTGCCGAAAATCGTCCTGAAACGGACATGATTTTTATGTTCCAACCGGCAGAAGAAAACGCCTCGGGTGGGCAACGGCTGTATGAAAGTGGCGCTCTTGATGGTGATTGGATGCCAGATGAAATCTTTGCCTTCCATGACAATCCCAATCTACCAACCGGTGCGATTGGGTGCCGGATGGGAACGTTGTTTGCCGGCACTTGCGAGATTCATGCGCATCTTAGCGGTAAGAGTGGTCATGCGGCTTACCCACACCAAGCGAACGATATGGTCGTGGCTGGTGCAGCCCTCGTGTCACAATTACAGACGATCGTTGCCCGCAACGTTGATCCAATTCAAAGCGGCGTCGTGACGTTAGGTCACTTCTCCGCCGGGACGATTGGTAACGTGATTGCCGGTGAAGCACAAATTGATGGGACGATTCGGGCCCTGACGCAAGAGATGAATTTGCATATTCAACGGCGGGTACGGACGATTGCTGAAGGCGTGGCGCTGGCTTACGACTGTAACATCGATTTGAAGCTCAATCAGGGTGGTTATTATCCGGTCGAGAATAACGATGCCATCACGTCTGACTTCATTCAGTATATGCAGGATGATGCCGACGTGAACTTTATTGAGGCGGCACCGGCCATGACGGGTGAAGATTTTGGTTATCTGATTCATCAGATTCCGGGCACCATGTTCTGGCTAGGTGTGGACAGTCCATACTCCTTACATTCGGAAAATATGGTCCCGCATACCGCGGCCATTATGAGTGGCGTCAATGCGATGACGGGTTATTTGACCCATCGAAACGCATTACGAAAATAAGGACGACTGTATTGATATAAATATCCTGCCATGATTGATTGATGAAAGTCTTCATCAATCAGTTATGGCGGGATATTTTGGCTTCCGCAATGTGTTAGTTATTCTTCAGCATTAAAGATGATTAAATCATGCCAATTTCTAAGTTCAAAAGCGGCCAGCTGAGACCCGCTGGAAACAAAGCGAGTTAGTGTAAAACTGATGGATAGATGCGTCCTACGCCGGCCTCCAGGCATTCTGGGCAATGGCCGGAACGTGGTGGACACAGATTTAAGCCGACAAACCACGTCTTAAATACTGGTCTTTCACTAACCAAGCCAAAAACGCTTGCTAAGTGAAATTTCACCACTGGGCCTTGCCCCGAATACCTTCCAGCCGGGATGGTATTCGAAAGGCAGACATGTGCGGACCTAGCTTTTTGTGGAATTAATCGTTGATTCCTTGGTACACGGGAATTTTGATAGTCAACTGTCGGACTAGTTTCTAAAAACCACTAAATTTTTCGACCCATGTTTCAAGGTCTCAGAAAAGTAACTTTACTCAACTTGTCAGAATCTTCACTGATCGTTTGAGATAGCAAAATTTTGAATTCTAAGCAAGGATAATTTTATTGACTAAATTCAGTACTAGTTGCCATTGAAATTAGTCAATAAAATTCGGTAATCTTCTCAGTGCTAAAATACCATAAGCATCATCAAGATAGATTTTAAGTTTGCTCGAAGGACCTGTCTTCTAACGTTCAGTGGTCAGTTGTACCAAGATAGGTGGCCGTTCATCTGCCATTCGAGTGGGTTCCCGACTGTAGGGGCCGGCTGACAATGCTCAGTAGCCAAATTATTCTTAGTCGGAAGTGGTCTTCTTCCGGCTTAGAATAAGACTCGTATTTGAAATTGCGCAGTGGGTTTCTGCGTGAGTTCAAATCGACGTCGGCTTACGTTCCAGCAATTGTCAGCCGGCCCCGGAAGTCGGACTAAGGCGCGCATCGGCTGACGAACAGTAAGCCTAACAATTGGCATGATTTAATCATGATCAATGCCAAATTAACTTTCGCAAAACGGTTAGGCGTGAATCAAAATAAAAATTCGACTCGTGATGGTTAAGAATAAGAACCAGCGCGAGTCGAATTTTTGGATTAAATGAGTTATTTATGGGTTGGTGCAATGTTCAATCGTGGTGAAGGGAGTTGAATCCCAGCTGCCCGAGCAGCGTCCAGATAGGCGGACAAGAAGTCACGTTGAATGGCAAATTGCATCCCATTTTTCACGTAGAATTGGACGCGGAAGACCAACGTCCCGTCAGTTTGGGTGGTAACACCTTGAATATCGGGTTCCCCAATGATGTCTGGGTACTTCGGTACTAGTTCCGTATTCGTATCGCGAACGACCTGTGTCAGCTCTTGAACGGGTGTCGTGGTCAGAATATACAGGTCGATCAGAACCCGCATGTCATTGCGAGATTGGTTACTGATAATCAAAATTTTGCGGTTGGGAATGAAGTTCAACGTGCCATCCGGGCTAGTGACCTGTGTAGTGCGCAAGCCAATCGCAGAGACGGTGCCCTCGATCGTTTCAATTTTGACATAGTCATCGACGTCAATTTGGTCTTCTAATAAAATAAAGAAACCGGTGACGATATCACTGACAAAGCCTTGGGCCCCTAAGCCAAGTGCGACACTGAAAATTCCGGCACTGGCGATCAATGTGCCAACGGGAACGCCCAGTACGGACAGTACGGCATAAATCCCAAAGAACATGATGACGTAGTGGTAAATATTCAGCGATAACGTGTAAATGGTCGAAATCCGGTTGTTGGCTGTGTCGCTCGTATTGGCATTGGTCATGAATAAGTGATGAATCAGGCGTTTTCCTAGCCGATCGATGACCCAAAATAGTAAAATAAATAAAATGATTTCGAGTATTTTGCCACCAATATTAATAATAATTTGTTGCCAGTCAATTTTCTTAGCAAGCTTCATCCAGACGGAGACTTGTTTGGTCGGGTTCTCCACGGCTGCTAAGTTAATTGCATTAAACATATCTTCACCCTCGTTAATTGTTGTCTGTTCACTAGTTTATCAGATTTGACTTGGTCAACCAAGTGATTATCGTTCCAGCGTGATTAAATGGCCGATAGACTCGGTTGTAAGCAGGTTTTTAATTGCGGTATACTTAAGACAATGCTATGCTAGTTCTAATATAGTGGCTGTTGAAGGAGGAATTTTAGGATGATTACACACATTGCGGGCATCATTGCCGCCATTGCATTCTTATTACTAGTTTGCTTTATCGGGATTTTCTTAATGCGGATTACCAAAACGATGGGGGAAGTTAATCGCAGTTTGAGCAACATTACTGATGATGTTGACGCCTTGTCGCATGAAACTGAAAAAATCATGGCAAATGCCAATGAATTATTGAAGGATGTCAATGGTAAGGTTGCAACGATCGACCCCGCGTTCCAAGCAATGGGTGACTTGGGACAAAGTGTTTCAGATTTAAATGCAGCAACGCGTGAATTAACGGCTAAAGTCGGCAAATCCAACGAAAAACGCAGCAAGTTTTCAAGTGCTAGCAAGGTTGGTAAGGCCGCATTTGATGTTTATCGTAACCGGCGTTCAAAAAATAATAGTGAGGAGTCTTAATTATGTCGAAAAAAGGATTCTTATTAGGTCTTATCGTAGGTGGCGCGGCCTTGGCCACTGCTGTTAAACGTTTAGATGACGACAAAAAGGCTGAATTAAAAGCCAAAGCGCAACAAGGGATTGCAGATTTTAAAGATCGTGCCATTGACTATGCGTTCTATGCCAATGATGCGGCCGAAGATTTCAAAGCCGAAGCCGGTCAACAGTTTGAAGATGCTAAGCAAAAGGTCGCTGATTTTGCGGACCAATACCAAGCCGCTAAGCAAGAAACTGGTGCGACTTACGGCTCAAGCCTCGACCAAGCGACAGATAGTTTGCGTTCCGAACTAGCCAAGGTCGAAGATGACGACCCCGACGAACAGGACATCGTTATTGATGGTGGGGCAGCTTATCAAGATGCCAGTCAATCATCGTCAGCTTCTGATGAAACGTCGGAAGCAACAAGTGAAGCGGATTCGGCTGCGACCGATGCGTCAACTGACGAACAATCAGCAGCGCCAACTTCAGCTGAAGAAGCACAGCCAACTGATGAGAAGCCATCATCAGAAAAATAAAGCGTTAGGTCATTAATTGGGACACGGAGCGGTTGCTCGGTGTCCCATCTGTTTTGAGGAGGGAATCAAGTTGTATTCAATAGGCGCAGTTGCAAAAAAGACTGGAATTTCAAGTTATACCCTACGCTATTATGACAAGGCAGGGTTAACGCCGTTTGTTAAACGTGATAAGCAGGGACGGCGGGTTTTTAACGACGCCGACTTAGATTCATTAGCCCTCATTCGCTGCTTAAAACAAACTGGGATGCCGTTGGAAGATATTCGGCAATTTATCAGCTGGTGTGCGGCCGGCGACGAAACCATCGACCAACGACTGGCCATGTTTGAGGAACAGCGTGAAGCCGTTGAGGCCCAGATTCACCAATCTTTATTGAATCTCCAAAAGGTCAACCATAAGATCGATATTTATCGGCGCGCGAGTCAAGCCGGCAGTGAAGCAGCCGTGGACTGCGATGTCCTACCACTTAAGCAGACCGATGAATTACTGCACGAGGTTGCAGATTATGAAGCATCGCATCCACTGCCAGAATAACGTCAGGTGGGCGTGGTTTAAAAGATGGGACTGATAAGTTCGTACGCACTGTGATCATGCTTAGGTTGGACCGAGGCTGATTCACGCGCCAGTTCTTAAGCGCTAAAGTAGCCAGCTTGGGCCACTGAAAAAAGCAAGTTAACGTGCACAATCTGTGATTTTAGGACATATCAAAGGCGCCACTAAGCAATGTTCGCTTAGTGGCGCCTTTTCAGTTTGATAAGGTGATATGAGGGAAACATTAGAACAGGATTCGACTGAAGATTGGGACGATCAGGTCAATGACGATACCGATAATCACAACGGCAATCGCGGCCATTGAGCCTTGAACCGAACCTAGTTTCAGCGCGTAAGCCGAACCAATCGTGTGGCCTGAAGTACCCAATCCAAGCCCGACACCGATTGGATTACGATTGAGCCGGAACGTTTTGACCAACCAGTCACCAAGTGCATAGATGATAACGGCGTTTAGAATACAAGCCATGGCGGTCACAGCGCTGTTGCCACCAATTGAGGTTGCAATCGGTAAGGCAATCGCGGTCGTTGCGGCTTGCGGTAACATTGATTTAGTCGCCACTTCGCTGAGGCCCATTAATTTTGAGATGCCAACGATGGCGACTAGTGAAATACTAGCACCGATAACTAGCGAGGCCAGAATGTCTAACCAATATTTTTTGATAATATCATTACGCTTATAGAGTGGGATTGCGAATGCGATCGTCGCCGGACTTAAGAACCAGAAGATCAGGTCGCCGCCTGGCTTATAGGCGGTTGTGTAAAGTTTAGCGGTGCTGGTGCCTAAGACTGTTGCGAGTAGTACTAAGATGGCGATTCCCAGAACCATCGCGACAAATAGCGGTTGAAAAATGAACAGACCGTGACTTTTCTTGAATAACCATTGCCCAATCAGGTAAACCCCAATGGACAAGACGATGCCGAAAAAGGGGGTCGTAATGAGTGTCGACATATTAATCACGCTCCTTATCTTCTGGGGACACGGCCCGGGTCAGATTGGTTGCTGAGCTGGTCGGCCGACTGAAGCCTGTTTTGAGTAATTGGTGCACCCAAATCAATCCCTTGGCAGTATAGGTCGTCACAACCAGCAAAATAATCGTGGCACAAATGATGACAATTGCCAGTTGAAGGCCTTGTTGCTGCATGATTTTCAAGTTAGCAGCTAGTGAAATGCCGGAAGGGACAAACAGAAAGCCGATAATGCTAATCAGGAAGCTGCCAACCGAGTCGACCCATTCGAGTTTAACGATGTGTAATGTTAGCGCTAAATATAATAAGATGAGGCCAATCACTGGTGCGGGAACCGGAAAATTAGCTGGGAAGAGTCCCGAGAGGCCATTCGCAATAAATAGGACTGCCGTATAGATTCCGATTTGAACGAGAAATGGTGCTGAGGTTGTTTTGGCTGTTGGATTGGGTTTCGACATGACAATCATCCTTCTTTCCTTGTTTTTCGAGATTATCATAACGAAAAAAAGCGCGTTTAAGCGCTTTTTTAGCCGAATAACAAAATATTGGCCGTAAACTGCCCTAATTGACTGCCGAATGGATTACCAACTACATACGAAGCCTTTCTCGGAGTGGTTTGATGAATGAACGGCCGACCGGGAGTTTTTGTCCATCACTCATGGTCAATTGATAAGTATGGTTAAACCAAGGCTGAATTTCGTGTATATCAGCAACGTTGACTAAAACACTGCGATGGACCTGAATAAACTGGTCAGAATCCAAACGCGCTTTTAGCCAGTTGAGCGTTTCACGGGTCATGAGCTGGTCGTTGTGGGTCGTAATCGTGAGTTCGCCATTATTAATTACCGCATAACGGATATCAGTCATTTGAATGACCCGAGTCTTTTCATCCTGCGTAATCGTAATCACCGTTGCGGTCGGCGTGGTGGTTGACGGTTCAACCGGCGTCTTCAGGAGTGAGTTGGCTTTCTCGACTGCTTGATCGACGCGTGCCTGTTCGAATGGCTTCAAAACGTAGTCGATGGCGTCAATATTAAACGCATCGACGGCATAACTGTCATAAGCTGTGGCAAAAATGACTAGGGGTGGGTTCGCCAGTTGATCGAGATCTTTGGCCAACGTGAAGCCATTCTCATCGTTGAGGTCGATATCTAAGAAGAGTAGGTCGATTTTTTTACTAATAAGTAGCTGGAGACCTTCAGCGATGCTGGCTGCTTGAAATACAGCCTCAACTTGTGGATTTTGTTTGAGTAAGTACTCGAGTTCTTGCCGTGCGAGTGGCTCGTCATCCAGAACTAAAATATTCATTGAAATTCACCTCGTGTGAGCGTTACTTGGTTGTGATTGAGCAACCGATTTGCAAGGAACAGGCCAAAAACGAGTGGTCAGCGTTCCAATTTCGCGTTTAGATTAACCGAAAATAGTTCTGTTTCCAATCAACTGTTGGCGTGGGCGATACGAGAACTATTTTGGACTATCGTAGATTGATGGGCAGCCATCGCCAGCTATTTCGTGTGATTGGCTGAGCGCCTTGGAATCGCCATTTTAATCGTGGTTCCGGCTGTCGTACTCTGAATCTGTAGTTGACTTGCCGGACCGTATAAGCCAATTAGCCGTTGATTGAGATTAAAGAGTGCGGTCCCAGTTCCTGATTTAGAATCGATTGCGACCTCACCCAACTGGGGAAGTAGTGCTGGTGCGATTCCGTTGCCATTATCGCTGACCTCCAGCAGGACGGTGTCGGCCGATTGTTGAACGCTAATATTAATCTGATTATTTGACGAACGACCAGTAAAGGCGTGTTTGACCGCGTTTTCTACTAAGACTTGCAGGCAAAAGGGTGGAACCTTGATCTGAGCATCTGGCGCAATATCGTAAGTGACGCGATACTTATCGGGAAAGCGGGTCTGCTCAAGGGCAATGTACGAGTTGACATGCTCACACTCTTGCTGCAGTGGGATTTCAGTCTCACGAACACCTTGTAATGTCGACCGGAAAAGCGTGCTTAGTTGCAGTAATGCGGTGCGGGCCTGTTCCACATTTGTTCGCATCAGCGCACTGATGGTATTAATGGCATTGAAGAAGAAGTGTGGGTTGATCTGTGCTTGTAAGGCTTTGATCTTGGCATCACTCGCTAGTTTGGATTGTTCTTCAGCAATTCCCAAGGCCAATTGACTTGAAAAAATCGAGGCCAGTCCCAGTGCTAAGTTTTCTTCGACTGGCGTGAGCCGTTCAGCTTCAACGAAATACATCTTGAGTGCACCAATCGTGCGGTCATTAACCTTGAGTGGTAGCACGATTGCTGACTCGAGTGGACAGTTGGCGTTGGGACAACCAATTTCGGCTTTATGATAAGCAAAACGGGCGGTACCGCTGGTGATAACGTGCTTGGAGAGGTCAGTCATCACCGTTTGGTTGGGAAGATGGTGGTCCTGACCAGCGCCAACGTGTGCGAGTACATTGACCCGGTCGGTAATTCCGACTGCATCAAAATTCGTATACTGCTTAATGATCTGGCAGACCTTAGCAGCGGACTGAACGTTGAGTCCTTGGCGAAAGTAGGGCAGGGTCTTGTCCGTCAGATTGAGGACATCATGCGTCTGCACGGCTTTCAGTTGTTGTTCATTGGTAATATAGGCGTTAATGATCGAGACGAACACGAAGGCGCCGATACTATTGAGCCCCATCATTGGAATGAAAATGAGCTTTAATAACGCCAAACCGCTGAAAATGCCAATAAAAATCATTTGAATCCCTTCGGAGCAGATGCCAAGCAGTGCGGTAATCCAAGGACCGGCATAGGTGTCGTTGCGCTTGAAGTATCGTCCCGCAACACCTGAAAAGAGGCCAACCAGCATTGAACTGGGAATGTAGAAGAAGTCAGAGAGACTGCCTTGAATGACCCGGTGCAGGCCGCCTAAAAAACCGACCGCGGTTCCAACAATGGGTCCGCCGATAATTCCGGCAACCGTAATCGTCAGGGTGCGCGTATTCGCGATGGAATCAGACTGGGGCAACGTGGTCAAAAAAGTGCTTTGAATCAGCGCGCTGTCATGCGTGATTTCAACACCGGTCAAGTTGGAGATGACCGTGAAAATGGCGAAAATGATGATTAGTGCGAATTTGGCCTGCCACGTATTTTGGTTAATCAGGCGACGGAAGAAACGCACGTTCACGAGAATAAAAGCTAGGGCAAGAATAATCCCGAGTCGCTGTAAAAGTAAGATGAATAGGGTAAACAAGCGGGCAAACCTCCTTGAAGATGGTCTTAGCGCTGCTAATCAGGTGAGCGCGCTAGTAGACTTATTCTATGACAAGCAACCACGATTAGTAAAGCGGTTACTTGCGTTAATCGAATGATTTTAAGTTGGCGAGGAAGATTGGGGAAAACCGTCAAGTCCTGTTTTTTAGATTGCTGGCGGTTCCTTGCACTAGGACGAAAAATCCGCCCCATCCTGATAAGCACGATGGGGCGGATTATTCATTTTATCGAGAATACGAGCCGTTTAGACTAGAGGTCCAAAATTTTCATTTCCTTTGGTGTGTGCGTGAATGGCTTGAAGCCTTCCTTCGTCACCACACCACAGTCTTCGATCCGGACACCAGCTACGCCTGGAATGTAAATCCCAGGTTCAACGGAGAAGCACATTCCTTCAACTAATGGCATGTGGTTCCCAGCCATGATGGACGGAAATTCGTGGTCGGTTTGACCGATTCCGTGGCCGAGGCGGTGAATGAAGTATTCGCCATAGCCAGCTTTAGTGATGATGTCGCGGGCGATCTTATCGACGTCTTCAGCGGCCATGCCTGGTTTGATGGCTGCTTGGGCGGTCAAGTTAGCTTCCAGACAAACATCGAAGATTTCTTTTTGCTTGTCGGTTGGCTGACCATAGGCGATCGTCCGTGAGGCGTCGGATGCGTAGCCTTCATACATCACACCGAGGTCGAACAAGACCAGTTCGTTAGGTTTAACCTGAGTTTCGTTGGTTGCACCATGTGGATTAGCAGCGTGTTCACCAGCTTGGACCAAAGTATCAAAACTCATTTCCATGATGCCTTTTTTCATCAAGGCGTATTGGAGTTCAGCGGCAATTTGTTGCTCAGTGCGACCGGCTTTGACAGCGGCAAACCCTTGTTCGAAGGCAAAATCGGCCCATTTACCGGCAATGTTCAACTTTTCGAGTTCATCCGCCGTTTTGACGAGCCGCAGTTGCTGGATATATGGTGATAAATCCTTGTCGAAGTGGGCAGCTGGGAATTGCGCCTTGAGGGCATTGAACCGGTCAAGCGTCAAGTTGCCCGCTTCAAGTGCCCACGACTTAGGATCAGTGAGCTGTTCTTGGATATGCGTTGCAATCAAAGCATAGGGATCTTCGTGATCCAAGTAACCGAAGACCTTGTATGGCCAGCCCATTTCCTTGATGGCTTCAACTTCCAGCGCAGGGGCGAAGAGGAACGGTTCAGCATCTGCGAACACGAACAATCCCAGTGTCCGTTCGTAGGGATTGCTTTCAAACCCAGTCAAATATGAAATGGTGTGGAAATTACTAATGTAGGTCACGTCAACGTGGTTATCTTGCGTCCACTGACGGACTTGTTGCAGTTTCGTATAATCTGCCAATTCAAAACACTCCTTTAGATATGATAATACTAGTATAGCGCTCTTGATGATAAAAAGCTGAGAATCGTTAGTGAAAAATAACAATCTCCGTGTGGTAAATCTTGCATTTTGAAAACAGATAGGGTATTATTTTCATGAAAGCGATTTCAATAGCATTCTTAAGTTGCATTGAGACCGTAATTTTGCTATATTGGTTGATGTTGCATGAAAACGGATGAAAACATATGATACCAAGCAAGAAAGGGCTATTTTTATATGGAAAAGCAAACAGTAACAATTTATGATGTGGCGCGTGAAGCGGCGGTTTCAATGGCCACGGTTTCACGGGTGGTTAATGGGAATCCTAACGTTAAACCAGCAACGCGGAAGAAAGTTTTAGCCGTCATTGAACGGTTGGACTATCGGCCAAATGCCGTTGCACGTGGACTAGCAAGTAAGCGCTCAACGACGGTCGGCGTCATTATCCCAGATGTCACGAACATTTACTTCGCCTCACTGGCACGTGGGATCGATGACATTGCGATGATGTACAAGTATAACATCATTTTGACCAACTCAGACGATGCTGGGGAACAAGAAGTTAACGTGTTAAATACGTTGATGGCTAAGCAAGTTGACGGGGTTATTTTCATGGGGAACCATATTGATGATAAACTCCGTGCTGAATTCAAACGGGCCAAGGCCCCCGTTGTGTTAGCCGGGACAGTTGATCCTAACAACGAAACGCCTAGCGTTAACATTGACTATGCAGCTGCCGTTGAAGAAGCGGTCACGAACTTAATTGGCCGTGGTCACAAGAAGATTGCTTTGGCACTCGGTTCACTCTCACAATCAATCAACGCTGAATACCGGCTGACCGGTTACAAGCGGGCGTTGACGAAGGCCAAGATTCCATTTGACGATGCGTTGGTTTATGAAGCGGGCTACTCATACGATGCCGGCCGTAAGTTACAACCGGTCATTGCTGATAGCGGTGCGACTGCCGTCTTTGTTGGTAACGATGAAATGGCTGCCGGCATTATCAATGCAAGCATGGAAACTGGCATCAATGTGCCTGATGATTTGGAAGTCGTTACGAGTAACGATACGATCATCACGCAGATTACGCGTCCAGCCATCACCTCAATCACGCAACCACTTTATGATATCGGTGCCGTTGCGATGCGGATGCTCACTAAGCTGATGAACGATAAGGAACTTGACGAAAAGACGGTCACATTACCATACGGGATCGTTCGCCGTGGTTCAACTAAGTCGGCTGACTAATGAGACGCCGGTGTCGGGAAGTCTGGTTGACAATCAACGGAACGATAGCGGTATACTAGGTTTGGAATCTGATTCCAAACCTTTTTATTTGGCTGGAATTTATTGGAAGGATGAGTGGTGCAGATGACCCAATTAGCGTTACGGCGGCGTCCTGGGAAGGTTCAGTTAGGTCTGAAAGCTTCCCAAACACCGGCACAATTAATGAACCGATTACAATACCGACCGCAAGTATTTGAATTTTTTACCAGTGAAGCAGATTTTGACTCGGCGGCGTTTGCTGCATTGAAGGCGGCAGTGTTATTTGTGAAAGAAAATGTCACCGAGCAGATCGTGATTCACCACCCGATGAGTTATCATGGCGTTCACTTGGACCAATTGTTGGACCCCAAGCGCGAAGCTGAGGCCTATCAATTTTTGCATGACAGTACGGCAGCCTTACTCGGTTTAGCGACGGAACTGGACGTCAAGGTGCTGGTTCATGGCGGCTACGGCAGCGACAGTGTTCCGTTGATCAATGAATATGAGTCGTTAAGTGTCGCCCGGGATGTCGTGTTTGAACGCCTAGACGAGCTGGTACGTCAGGGGAGTGGGCACGTGATGATTGAAAATGGGGTCACGGCCAGCTTCATGTACGGCGATCCACAGCTCGATGAGCGCATCATTCAGCATCACTATCCGTTAGTCTGTGATTTGAGCCACGTTTTCATTGCTTTACATGGCGATATGGACCTGACGATGCTGGCCTTAAAACGCTTGGCACCGCTGATTCAGCACTATCATCTCGTTGATTCGATGGGGCAGCGTCACGATAGCTTGCCACTCGGGCAGGGGTTGATCGATTGGCAGCGTGTACTGCCGGTGTTGAACCCCCGCGCAACGATGATTTATGAAGTGCCGGATGAAACGGATGCCACTTGCGGCAATATGTTGAGTAGTTATCATTATTTACGGGCGTTAGAAGTGCGTTCACTTGAAGGGAGTCCAATCAAATGACCAATTTAGTCGTCCATGTCGATGAACCAGAAAAAGTGTCGATGGCGATTAGTAACGTTCACAATTTCTTAGACCTACGTCCAACCAGTACGGTCGTGATCGTGGTCAACGGGCCCGCCATCACCACGTTGACGACCCCGGCCTGGAATGACATGTTACAGGACCTGCCACAAGTTGAGGTGGATGCCTGCCATAACGCGATGGCGAGCCATCATATTCAAGCCGACCAGCTTCCGGACGGGGTCACCGTGGTTCCAGCGGGCGTTGTGCGCCTGGTGGATTTACAGGATGCGGGCTATGCTTATTTGCGGCCATAGGTGAATGTGATTTTGGAGTGATAAGAATCTATCGTGAGATGGGTGTTGTTACTGCTGGGAGTTAGACAAGCTGATTGGTTTAAGAGATTGGAGTGTGCAAAATCACTGACTCAGAGAAGAAACTGATCAAAAGTATAGAGAAATCAATAGACCCTGCCAACTGGGGTGGCATGCATCATTTAACAATTGATGAACTAAATCAACTTTTGAAAAAGCAACCAAAGGTCAATGGGCGCAAATATATGTTACTGACAAAATCGAAACAGCGCCCTTGATCGATTATTAAACTTTTGGCGCCTTGATTTAAGCCTCAGCAACATACAGGTTCAATTAAAGTGAGTACAGGCGGGTCTAGCGCTTGAAATCGCTCGCTTTTTTTGCTATCATACTTTACGTATGTTTATCTACTAAACTGAAAATAAATATGAAAGAAGGAGTCACACATGTCAGGACATTCAAAATGGCATAACATTCAAGGACGTAAGAACGCCCAAGATGCTAAACGTGGGAAAGTTTTCCAAAAGATTTCCCGTGAACTATATATGGCTGTTAAAGCCGGGGGTCCTGATCCAGATTCTAACGCGCAATTGCGGTTAGTTATGGATAAGGCCAAAGCTGCCAACATGCCTAAAGATAATATTAAACGGGCGGTTGATAAAGGTAGTGGCTCCGGTGCGGAGAACTACGAAGAAGTTACTTACGAAGGCTACGGCCCTGGTGGTATCGCCGTTCTGGTTCACGCATTAACTGACAACAAAAACCGGACTGCTGCGGCCGTTCGTTCAGCATTTACGCATCATGGTGGTGCTTTGGCTGCCACGGGTGCCGTTAGCTACATGTTCGATCGTAAGGGTTACATCGTTATCAGTCGTGAAGATTTAGACACGGATGAAGATACGATGCTGATGGATGTTTTGGATGCTGGTGGTGATGATTTACAATCAAGCGACGAAGCATTCGAAATCTACACGGATCCTAAGCAATTAGCTGCCGTACGGGATGCGCTTGAAGCCAGTGGTTACAAGCTGGAAACGGCCGAATTGACCATGATTCCAGAAAACTTGACTGACGTTCCAGCTGATAAAGTTGAAAAGTTACAACACATGATTGATGAATTAGAAGATAACGACGACGTATCAGAAGTATACGAAGCTGCTAACTTCCCAGACTAATCAGTCTTAGCGCGGTTCTTTGATGAAAGTCAGAGGACCGCGCTTTTTTGATGGGCAATTTTTGGCGGTGATCCGCAACTTGACTGAGGCGCTTTGGTTGCATCCAAATCTTGTTTTTAGCTGATAACTGACGCAAAACGGATGCATCACCCGGTGCAGTTTGCTAAAATTAGGACAGTTGAACATTGAAGGGACGAATAATCATGAATAAAGTAACCGTGTTAGGCAGTTTAAATGTCGATTCGATTTTACGCTTCAAACGTTTTCCAAAACCTGGGGAGACTTTACCACTGACAGGAAAGAGTGTTGCAGGTGGTGGCAAGGGCGCAAACCAAGCGATCGCAGCTGCCCGGGCCGGTGCCCAAACGACCTTTATTGGTAAGGTTGGACAAGATCAGGAAGGTACTTTTATGGTCCAACAACTGACAGAGAGCGGGGTCGACGATCGCTTTGTTCAGCATAGTGATGCGGCTGCGACCGGCTCCGCATTTATCCTGTTGGATGCAAGTAGCGAAAACCGAATTCTAATTGACGGTGGGACCAACCAGCTCGTCACGGCGGAAGATGTTGAGCAAGCCCAATCAGTGATTGCGGACAGCACGTTTTTAATTGCGCAGTTTGAAACACCGATTGCTGCGACCCAACGCGGATTTGAGCTCGCACGAGCCGCTAAGCAGAAGACGATTCTTAATCCAGCACCGGCAACGGACGCGGTGCCAGCTGAATTATTAGCGGTCACGGATTTGATCGTCCCAAATGAGACTGAGACGGAAACGCTGACTGGCGTTCATATCACGGATGAAGCTTCGATGGTTGCTGGCGCGCAAAAATTACAAGCACTAGGTGTAGCCAACGTCATTATCACGGTCGGTAGCAAGGGTGCCTTTTGGATGCGCGGTGGTGAACACGGATTTGTCCCGGCCTTTAAAGTTGACGCAGTGGATACAACGGCAGCTGGTGATACGTTCATTGGCGCGTTAAGCTCTGTATTGCAACCAGATTTCAGCAACTTAGCTGAGGCCGTGCGTTTTGCCAATCGCGCTTCGTCATTGGCAGTTCAAAAATTAGGCGCGCAGCCTTCCATTCCAACTCAGGCGGAAATTGTGGCTGCGGATCAAACTAAGTAACAAAAGCAACGACTTTATTATCGGCATCGAAATTTCAAAGCTATTCTGGAGCGCAATCGCTTCGGAATAGCTTTTTTGGCGTTCAATCAAAATGTGTTCTGAAAAAGTTTAATTTTTTTCGTGGAAATGAGCCTTATTTTACGAAACTACTTGTATGAAAGGAGCAAGCCATCGTGTCGTGACAATTTGATACTGAAATAATCTCAAACGAACAATACAGTGGGACAAAACAGTGACTGCACCCTTATCAGCCGTATTTTGCACCCGAGGCGAGCTGTTTTCAGATTAATTGGCGTCACGATTGGCCAGAAACCCGCCGACAAATTGCCGGCAAACCTATTCAGGAACTGATTTTAATGACGCGGAAATCTCAGAGAGGGTGAATGGATTGATTGTTCGTGATCGTTGGGGATAACCGCAACAAACTGATGCTTCACTGTAGCGAATACAGCCGGTTTTGCGAACCCTGATACTTCGAAACTAGCCAGCGTGACGCAGCATGATGCTGTGAAATCAAGAAAGGAAGTATGCCAGTCATACCGTCTGTGTGTCCAACTGGGCCACAGACAATCTGCCTGGTATCACCGTGTGAAATGCTTCATGTCAATTGAAACTGAGTTGAATCAAATGATCCAAGCCGCTGTTGAACAACGGGCTAGTGATATTTATTGGATGCCAGCAACAGAAGGTTACCAGGTGCTGATTCAAGCCGCCGGAAAATTGCGCGCACTTGCCCAAATCAGTACCACACTCGCGCAACAGCTCATTAATCACATCAAATATCGAAGTGATATGGCCATTAGTGACCATCGGCGGCCGCAACTTGGCGCTATGATGCTAACGCTGGATGAGCAGACCTTAAACCTGCGAATCTCAGTCGTTGGTGATTTTTTAGACCGCGAATCGCTGGTCATTCGGATATTGTACGAGGGTGAATCCCAGAACCTCCAATATTTGATTCCCAGTCAGCGTGAACAGTTGAGTCAGCTCATGCACCATACTGGGTTGATCGTCTTTTCTGGACCGATGGGCGCTGGAAAAACGTCGACCATGTATGACCTAGTGCGTCAACTGCGGGGACAACGATTGGTGATGACCATTGAAGATCCAGTTGAGATCTACGAACCAGATTTTTTGCAGTTACAAGTTAATCCACCCGCTCAGATGGCCTATGCGGATTTATTAAAGGTCGGTCTTAGGCATCACCCGGATGTGTTTATCATTGGGGAGATTCGGGATGCGGAAATCGCCAGAATCGCGATTCAAGCTGCCTTGAGTGGCCATCTGGTGTTGAGTACGTTGCATGCACGGGGTGTTTATGGGATTATTCCGCGATTAGCACAATTAGGCGTAGAACCAGCCGTTCTCGAACAAGCCGTAACGGCCATGTCGTATCAGCGATTAGTCCCGGTGACGGATGGCAGTATGGCGACCTTATTTGATACGGTGGTTATGCCACATGAGCGCCCGAAGACGACACAAATGATGACGGAGAGGTGGGGACAATTAATTGATGAACAACTGGCAGCGGGTCGCCTTGATCATGCGACGGCCCATCAACTTAAGAAAGCGTAAGCGACTTCCAATTGCGATGCAAGCGACGCTATTTGAAACTGTGGCGGACCTATTGGGCAACGGCTTTTCATTCCAACAGGCCTTTCAATTTGCTGTGGATGTACAGGGACCAGCGTTTCAAGTCCTGCAGCCCGTTCTCGTGCGCCTAGCAGCGGGTGATGACTTGTCCACGGCGTTACGTCCATATATTGCGGTCGATCTATATTATCAATTTTTAATTGCGGAGACGCATGGGGAGCTTCGACACACGTTGACGCAGGCTGGCCAGTTGATGCGTGCCCGTGCGGAACAGGGCCGACAGATTCGACGGTTATTGCAGTATCCGTGTTTATTATTGGTCCTGCTATTGGGGACGCTCGGGTTAGTGAAGGCTGCAATTCTACCGAGCTTAGGTGCCCAGGCCAGTGTCGGTCACCAGGCGACATTACCTTGGCAACTAATCTCGATTGGAATACTGGTCGTTGTTGCTGCACTCGGTTGGTGTGGCTGGCGCTTTCAGCAGCTACCAATCAGGCAGCGGTATCATTGGTTGGTCAAAATGCCCTTGATTGGCAAGGTGATCAAGAGTTATTGCGGCTACTATTTGAGTTTAAATGCTGGCATGCTACTCGCGGGTGGATTAGGGATTCGGGGTATTTGTGAGGTCAGCCAGCAGTTTCAGGCCAAAGCTTTTATTCACCAACAGGGGAAAGTGGTGGAGCGGGCTTTGCTGCAGGGAACGTCACTAATGGCAATTATTCAGGCCGACCGCTTATTGCCGGATGAACTAGCTTTATTAGTCGGCAAAGAGAGCCCAGCTGAACAGTTGAGTCAGGAGTTACTGTATTTTGCGACCATGCAGTATGAGCGGCTGATTCGCCAACTTAATCGGATGATTGGTTGGATTCAACCCATCATGTTTGGGGTCATTGCGCTCGTGGTCGTGGGCACGTATTTGAGTTTGTTGCTACCGATGTACCAATCAATGGGGGAGATTTTAAAATGACATTATTAATGAAACGCTTGATGAAGAAAACGACTGCGCCGCAACGCGGGTTTACGTTGATTGAAATGGTGATCGTGTTGGCCATTATTAGTTTGCTAATGTTGATCGTGGTGCCAAACTTGAATGATCAACGTAAGAATGCGTCCGTACGTCAACAGGAAGCGTTGACGGAAGTGGTTCAAAATCAGGCTGAAATGTACACCAGCGATACTGGCGAGGAAGCAACGATTGACAAGATGAAGGAGGCTGGTTACCTGAATGACAAACAAGCCAAGCAAGCGACGGACCAGGCTATTAATCCAATTCGGCCCACCAAGCCCAAAGCATAAATGGCTAGCCGCCGTGGTTTCACGTTAATTGAAACGGTCACCGTACTTGCAATCGTGACCAGCATGGCCGTGATCACCGTCCATCGGTTTCCGACGCGGCAGCGACAAGTGGCCGATGAACAAGCGTTTTGGCGTGATTTACAGACGATGTGGCAACAGCGGACTTTTGAAGCGAGTGTGACTGGTCATCCGCAAGTCGTCAGTTTTCGGGGGACGGAGGTCGTCAGTTGGACCGGCAAACGGGGATATCCAGTGCCAAAACAACAGTGGCACCTAGCATTACCGGCGACGTTGAAGACGGAACGTGGGCGCGATATTCAGATCTGGAAGAATGGTCATCCGCAATTAGCGGTCGTCATTTTTAAGCCCGCGCTGCGACCAAAGCAGAAAATCAAATTAAACGCACTAATGGGGTGGGGGGCTTATCGAGTTACCAATGTTAAAGACGCACAGTGGTTTTATGATGATTGAGACGATTACCGCATTGGGCCTGTTGATGGGCGGTCTAATTGGGTTTGAGAGCCTCGAGATAATGATGCAGCATCGTGAGGCTCAGACGTTACAAGCGATTCAAACTGCTCGCAGCACGTATGAGACTTATGCCATTGAATTATTGAACGCGCCACAGCTGGCCGTGCCCAATGATTAAGCGTGCGGGTTTTACCCTCATTGAAGTGGTATTTTCATTAGGAATCGTGGCGGTCGTCATGGCGACTTTGTTTCAAGGCCAACGTAATCTTGCCCGCCGTACTCAGGTCGATTTACCGACCGTCGACTGGTACTTGATGCTCCATGAACTTGAAAATCCGGATCATCATTTTGTATTCACAGCGATTTCCAATGCAGCTGGCTTCGACGAGGGCCACAGTGCTGTCATTGTGAATGAGGCCAAGGACAAAGAATATCGTTTGACCTATTTTCATGTGCTTCATCAGATTGTGTTAATGCACAAAGGTGGCGGCCGAATAATCATGATGAGAGGCGTCAGTCAGTTTCACATCGAGCCGGACATGACGTTAACCATGACGACTGATCATGGTATTCATTTTAAAGCCCGACTACTTTTACCCGATAGGAGGCACGCACCAGATGAAGAAACACCGCGGGACGATTCTGCTGTCAGTGATTAGTTTATTGATGATTGGTGGGGCATTCGAGACGCAACGTTACATGAATTTTCGGGCTAGACAGCACTTGCATTATCTGATACTGGAATCTTATGACCATCCTTATCAGGCTAAACCGCATCGATAAGTGGTGGTCGAACCCCGTGACTTGAACTTGGGTCATAAAATCAGTAATATGGTTAAGGATTACAGATTTTGTGAAGGGGTGAGTATTCTGGCACAAGCAGAAACTGAGACGCTATTTCAGGTCTTAGATCAATCAGTGCAGGTCTTGATGCAGCAACTATCCGTCTCATACGTAGATGCACTCATCGAGACTGGTGACAACTTATTAAGTGGGACGGTTCACGTTGAGGATGGCAAGCCGAGTCAACAACAAGTCGAAGCTTTAGAGAAGTTGTATCAAAGTTTCGATTTAAAGCAGTTCGATGCAGAAACGATTCGGCGTGCAATTCAGCTAGCCTTGTTGAAGGCGATTCATAATGACCGTGTCGATCCTAATCATCAGATGACGCCCGATTCAATCGGTCTATTGACGGCATATTTGATTGCCAAACTGGTGGGACCAACAACGGACCTGTCGATTTTAGATATTGCGGTTGGAACTGGGAACTTATTAACGACGGTTATTAATCAACTGCAAACTGATCGGCCTCAGCCAATTCAAGGCTATGGGGTTGATAACGATGACAATCAGTTAGCCATCGCCGCGATGAGTATGGATCTACAAGGCTCTGCCGTGGAACTGTTCCACCAAGATGCCATTGATCCACTAGTCATGCCTAAAACGAGTATTGCCATTGGCGATTTGCCAGTCGGCTATTATCCACTTGACGAGCGAGTTCAGAACTTTGAGACCAAGGCGACCAATGGCCATTCCTACACCCATCATCTGATGATGGAACAAGCCATGTCACACCTGTTACCCGGTGGTTGGGGTGTCTTCCTCGTGCCAACAACGATTTTTCAATCGCAAGAAGCACAAGGCCTGTTGAAATGGATGAGTACGGCGGCTTATTTGCAAGGCTTACTCAACTTGCCAACTAATTTGTTCTTGGATGAAAAGTCACGCAAATCGATCGTTGTGTTACAAAAGCATGGGCCACAAGCACAGCAGGCTGGTAAAGTCTTGCTGGGTGACTTCCCATCGTTTGAAGATCAACGGGCATTTCAGGCATTCACGGCTCAAATTGATGCCTGGGTCAGCCAAAACATTAAACGTTAGTTGTTAGTCAAGATGCAACCAAGTCACGCTTTTGGTGAGAGCGATTGAAGCCAACCAAGAAATTGAGGCTAAAATGCAATTGCTACTGATGAAGTTGCCGAAAATCACCTGGGTAGGGTCCACGACTACCTGGGTGATTTTTGGTTATTTAAGTGAAATTTATTCATGTTGCTATGCGTTACGTTCACTTTATTCACGTTGGCGTGCTGAATCGCTAGATTGGTCAGTTAACAAAGCAAAAGGGCGGAGTGAGTGCATACGCAAACGCTTACTGTCGCAACCAATTACTCGTGCAATTTAAAAACGGTATAGACCTATTTTACAATTTTAACAAGCGCCCCCTTTTGAATGGGACGAAATTGCCCGCTATAATAACGGCAAGGGGAGTGCAAAAATAATGACGAAAGACAATTCACAGCCCGAGACGGAACAACTTTCGCGCGGGTTAAAGAGCCGCCACGTACAATTGATTGCGATTGGTGGCACCATCGGGACCGGCCTCTTCTTGGGGGCTGGTCAATCCATCCACTTAGCGGGACCATCGATTCTGATTGCCTATTTGGTGACTGGACTCGTTTGTTTCTTGTTGATGCGAGCGTTAGGCGAGTTACTGCTGTCTGACCTTCATACGCATTCATATATTGATTTCATTAAACAATACTTAGGCGATCGCACCGGTTTCGTGGCCGGCTGGACTTACTGGGTCTGCTGGATCACGATTGCGATGGCCGAAATCACAGCTGCAGGCGAATATATGCAGTTCTGGTGGCCGAAGTTACCACAGTGGCTGCCAGGATTGGTCATCTTAATTCTGCTATTAGCCTTAAATTCAATCAACGTTTCAGCTTTTGGGGAAACTGAATTTTGGTTTGCGATTATTAAGATTGCGGCAATTATTGCTTTGATTGCTGTCGGTATCGGGATGGTACTATTTAGCGTCAAGACGCCGGTCGGGCATGCCAGTCTGACCAACTTGGTCAATTATGGTGGCTTCATGCCGAATGGCTTTAAGGGATTAGTGCTCTCATTTCAAATGGTCCTGTTTAGTTTTATTGGGATTGAAATGGTGGGGATGACCGCGTCCGAAACGGCCGACCCGAAGACGGTGATTCCAAAGGCGATCAATGATATCCCAGTCCGGATCATTTTATTCTACGTTGGTTCATTATTCTTCTTAATGTGCATGTATCCATGGCAATACTTTTCAGCTGCCCACAGTCCCTTCGTCCAAGTCTTTACTAATTTAGGGATTCGTTCGGCCGCCGCCATCATCAACTTTGTGGTGCTGACTGCTGCGGCTTCGAGCTGTAATAGTGCGCTGTTCAGTACCGGGCGGATGCTGTTCTCATTGACGTATGATGGGCAGAGTAAATTTTCTAAGCGGATGGGCAAACTATCCACGCGTCAAGTGCCACGCAACGCCTTGTGGTTTTCAACCCTGGTGATTGGCTTGTCAGTTATCCTGAACTTATTAATGCCTGGTAAGGTCTTCTCACTAATTGCCAGTGTATCGACGACCTGCTTTATTTTTATCTGGGGTGCGATCGTGGTTGCGCACATCAAGTATCGCCGTCAAGCTGGCTCGCGAGCTAAAGTGAAGTTCAAGATGCCACTATTTCCATTGTCGGACTACTTTATTCTGGTGTTCCTAGCCTTCATCGCAGTTGTCCTGTGCTTGAAGTTTGAGACGTTAATTGCGTTGATTGTTTCCGCAATCTGGGTGTTTGGCCTCTATGCCGTTAAGATTTTTAGCGACCGTGTTCGCCAACGACACACGAATTCATAATGACCGTCTAAGCTGCCTCGCGAATGGTCAGTGAGTGTTCGCGAGCAGTGAGGTTTTAATTGCACCGTTAAAAATGGCTTTCAAGCAAACCTTGAGAGCCATTTTTGTATCTTATCAGCAAAAAATGAATCTTCGCCGCCTCAGGTCTTGTATCGTCTGTCAATGCGAGAATCGCCGCCCATGAGTGACTGTCTTGCATCGTAATTGCGACTAGTCACTGTGCATCAAACGTAAACTGAGGTGGGTGCTACGATCAGATCCGCGCAAGGCAATAAATTCACTCGTAGACAAAACTGTTCTAGTGTCTTTTAGGGCGGTGCGCGGTACAATATTAATTGACTAGTTTCAAAACTATGATTTAAGAGAACTTAATAATCGAGGTTGAACTGATGCAATACTTTACATCTGATACACATTTTTACCACGCGGATCTGTTGGGCGATAATGATTTTGCGCCGCGGCCCTTTCCGGATGTTGAAACGATGAACCAAACCATCGTTGACCATTGGAATGCCCGCGTGACTGATTCTGACACGGTCTATCATCTTGGTGACGTGGCGTTGTACTTCACACGCCCGGCTAAGGTCTCATACGAACGGGTCTGTGCATTACTGACACAACTACATGGTAAAATCATTTTTATTAAGGGTAACCATGATTCACGGGCCTTTTTCAAATACTTAGCGGCCCATGATCCGCAGTTGAACGGGCAACCTAAGTTTGAATTTCATGATGTCGGTGTGTTGATCAAGTACGACCATCGTCAGTATTATATGACCCACTATCCGATGATGATGGGCATCGTGAAGCAAATCATCAATTTACATGGGCACATTCATCACTATGCCGTCAATGTTAAGGAAAATATTAATGTCGGTGTGGATACGCCGGAAGTGGACTATTTGGACCATCCAGTGCCGTTTGGAACCCCATTCTCATTAGCGGAAATTGAGCAAATGGTGACGGGGAAGGCCATTGATTTTGCCAAACGGCAGTAATTGGGTGCTTGACCGGGTTTCGGGAATGCTTTAGGATTAACAAAGATAACGATTAAGGAGCGAGGACCGTGCAAGAGCAAGTTACCATTTTGCATACTAATGATTTACATTCGCATTTTGAAAACTGGCCGCGGGTTCAGCGCTATTTGTTGTCGGAACGGACACAGCGCCAGCAAGCCGGTAGTACGGTGCTCACGGTCGGTTTAGGAGACGCGGTCGACCGCGCACACCCGTTGTCTGAAGCCACTGAGGGACAGGCCAATGTAGACCTATTAAATGCGATTGGCTACGATGCCGTTACGATTGGCAATAATGAGGGCCTTGGATTGACGCATGCGGCGCTTGATAAGCTTTATCTGCATGCGAATTTTGATGTGATTCTTGATAATTTAACCAATACGGCGGATGGCCAACCACCAAAATGGGCACGGCCAGCGAAAATTATCACGACCGCACGCGGCACCCGCATCTTGTTACTCGCTTTCACGGCCCCATTCACGTTGACCTATCCGTTAAATGGTTGGACGCCAGCCAGTGTCAAGACCCGTTTGCCGGAATTACTGGCGCAGTATGCCGGTCAGTACGACGTGCTCGTCATCTTATCGCACCTCGGCATCAACGTTGATCGCTGTCTAGCAAAACATTTTCCACAAATCGACGTGATCATCGGTAGTCATACCCACCATCTATTAGTGAATGGTGAGCTCAAAAATGGCGTCTTGATTGCTGCAGCCGGCAAATATGGCGAGTATGTGGGGCGCATCGAACTCCAGCTTGATGCGCAACACCACGTTACGACCGCTGATGCCCACACAGTTCAAACGGCAAGTTTACCCGTTGCTGCGGGTGATGAGGCGTTGATTGCTGGTTGGCAAGCGCGTGGTGAAATGCTGCTAAAACAGCAAGTCATCGCCAACGTACCAGAGCAGTTGCGGCCGCATTGGCACCATGCCAGTGAGCTAACGGCGCTCGGTTTAGCGGCAATCACGGATTATGCGGGCACGGGCCTTGGCATGCTCAATGGTGGTCTCTTTATGCGAGATCTACCGGCGGGGCGAGTCAATCGCAACGATTTACACACGATGTTGCCGCATGCGATGCACGTTATTCGGGTCACGTTGACTGGTGAAGCCTTATGGCGACTCGTTTACGAGATGGAACTCGTTCGTCCTTTTTTAAACAAGTTTCCAATTAAGGGCATGGGTTTTCGGGGGCAAGTCTTTGGCTATATCCAGTATCAAGGATTGGCCTGGCAAGCCGCTGACCATCAGTTATTAGTCGATGGTCAGCCCGTTGACCGGCAAGCAACTTATCAGATTGCCTTGTTGGACCACGACCTGTTTATTCCGTTTTTCCCGACCCTGAATATTAGTGGTCAAACTGAAATATTATTTGAAGCAATGTTAAGAACGGTCGTTGGCGACTATCTAGCGCGCCAGTGGCCAATCCATTAAGAGAAAGGTGGTGTCAATGTGAACCGCGAACATATTGATGAACTAGCTGAACAACAAGCGGAACGCCGCCGTAACTTATATCACGGCTTGCGGACGGACAAGACCCACTTTGAGGTTAGCAAACACCCATTTGAAATCGTTTATGATTATCGCCAGGGCTTTGACCTTGATAAATTCGTTGAGCGCTACAGCTCGATTTTGAATAAGTATGATTATATCGTCGGAGATTGGGGCTTTGAGCAATTGCGGTTGAAGGGATTCTTCCGTGATGATGCGAAGGATGTCCAGCGCGCCCAAACGATCGGGGCGGTCCAAGATTATTTATATGAGTATTGTAATTTTGGCTGCGCCTATTTTATCGTGAAAAACGAACGGGTCATCAAGCCTAAGCGGACCAGCCGGCCACGTAAGGATGATCATCGTGGTGGCAAGAAGACCAATAACCGGCAATCACGTGGGCGCAGTAACCGCAGTAGTAGTCGCAGTAAGCAACGGCGGAAGTCGCATAACTTTACGACCAAGCAGAAGGCCGCGCCATTTACTGAAAAACGGCAGCGACCAGCTAAAGTGACTGCTGGAACGGGTAATCAAGCACGAACCACCAAACAAGCGAGTGGCAAACGTCACTTTACAATTCGACAAAAGTAGTGAGTAGAAAGAGGTATTTGGATTGGGCAAGTACAAGGGTTATTTAATTGATTTAGACGGCACTGTTTATCGTGGTCGCGAGCGGATTCCGGCTGCAAAACGCTTCATTGAACGATTACAAGCTAGTCAGACAGACTTTTTATTAGTAACGAATAATACCACCAAGTCGCCCGAGGATGTGGCGGCTAATTTGGCAGACAACCATGATATTCATGTTAGTCCTGCAAACGTCTATACGGCGGCATTGGCGACGGCTGATTATGTGGACGACTTGGCTGCGAATGGTGACAAGACGATGTACGTCATCGGTGAATTAGGGTTGAAGGGTGCGATGCTCGAGAAGGGCTTCAAGTTTGAAGAACAGACGCCCCGGTTCGTCATCGTGGGCTTGGACTACGATGTCACCTATCACAAGTTTGAATTAGCGACACTGGCAATCAAACGGGGCGCTAAGTTTATCGGCACGAATGCTGATACCAACCTACCAAATGAACGCGGACTTGTCCCGGGTGCCGGTTCGGTGATTGCGATGGTCGAGCGGGCGACTCAGCAACGGGCAACATATGTGGGCAAGCCAGAAACCATTATTATGCAAAAAGCCATCGATCGTATCGGGTTGGATAAAGTGGATTGCGTGATGGTCGGCGATAACTATATGACGGATATCTCAGCGGCCATCAATTTTGAGATGGACTCACTACTTGTGTATACCGGTGTTTCAACTCCTGAGCTGGTTGCTAAGCAGGCTGTTAAGCCAACCAATGAGATCAATTCCTTAGATGAATGGGATTTAGACGATGGTGTGGCTAAATAAGCTTAAAAACGCCCTTCAGTGGATCAGTCTCTATTTGTGGCTAGTGAGTGCCACGATTATTGTGACGATCAATGCCAGCTGGCTGTACTTTGCGAATGCAGTCGGTCAAAAATTGGGGCCAACGGTCAATTTGACACTGGGACAGTTGATGACCAATTATTATCAGTTGCTGGCTTACTTGAATTTTCCGTGGGTGCCAAAATTAGTGATGAATGACTTTACCGACTCGGCCAGTGCGTTAGTTCACTTTGCGGATGTTAAAAACTTGTTCATGTTAGACTATGCGGTCTTTATCGTGACTAGTGTCGTCGTGTACTTCTTTTGGCGACGATTACGCCGAGATCAGCAATTGTGGCGGCTGGTCCTACCGATGCAGACGGCGTTATGGATTCCACCGGTAATTGCGGTCGTGATGGCGATCAATTTTGACCAGTTTTTCGTAATTTTCCACGAAATCTTGTTCCGCAACTCGGACTGGTTGTTTGATCCACTATTGGATCGAATTATTTTGGTGCTACCGGACACATTTTTCGGCCAGTGCTTCGTCATGGCGTTTGTTTTAATCGAATGGGCATTTGCGTATGGCTTAAGTATTGGCAAGCAGGCGTTACGCGAAATAGATTAGTTGTGCCACTAAAAAAGACCCCTGATCACAAAATCAGAGGTCTTTTTGATTCGTTTCAAGTTAATCTTCGCTTTCGACAGGATGACTGAAGCGTGCGCGTAAGGCGGAAAAGACGGCTGGAATCAGTGAGACTAAGATGATGCCGATAACGACCATCGAGAAATGTTCTTTGACGAAGGGAATGTTACCGAAGTAGTAGCCACCACCGCAGCAGAGCATGACCCACAAGACACAGCCAATCACGTTATAGCGAATGAATTGCTGGTAGTGCATGCGAGAGCTCGCAGCGACGAAGGGCACAAAGGTCCGGATGATTGGCATGAAGCGCGCGATCGTGACTGTGATGCCACCGTGTTTCTCGAAAAAGCGTTCAGACTTAGCAAGTTGTTTTTGATTGATCAATTTGCCGAACCACGACGTTTCAGTCAACCGCTCCCCCAAGGAGTGACCAATGTAGAAGTTTAATGAATCACCGGCAAGGGCAGCAATCAGGAATAGGATGACGAATGTCCAAATATGTAGGCCATAGGTCGGGTTGGCTGCTAACGCACAGGCAGCGAATAGTAATGAGTCACCAGGCAGAAAAGGTAGGATAACGGCACCTGTCTCGATAAAGATGATGGCAAAGAGAATCAGGTAGGTCCAAATACCAAAGCTGTTGACGATGGTGACTAAGTGTTGGTCAATGTGCAACACGAAATCAATTAGAAAGCTCATGATTACCTCCAAGTAATGTGAAAATTAATCTTATCTAGGTTAGCAGAAAACCGTTCGAATTACTATGGTTAGTCGCTAATTGCAAGAAATCCTTACAAATCACTGGTATTTATATCACTTCTCTTGTATTATCAAGATAATTCTAATAGAAAACGGGTGATTTTGTGGCATATCCACAATTAGATTTAAGTCAAGTAGACGGACCAAAAGCAACCATCAAAACGAACTTTGGTGACATCAAGGTTCAGTTGTTTCCTAAGCAAGCCCCAAAGAGTGTCGAAAACTTTGTTGGCTTAGCCAAAAAGGGCTACTATGATGGGATTATTTTCCATCGCGTGATTCCTGAATTTATGATTCAGGGTGGCGATCCAACTGGTACTGGTATGGGTGGCGAAAGCTTATGGGGCAAACCATTCGAAGATGAATTTTCACCAGAAGTCTTCAATCTTCGTGGGGCACTCTCAATGGCCAATGCTGGTCCTAATACCAATGGCAGTCAGTTCTTTATTGTTCAAAAGCCACAATTAGATGCTGGCATGGATGAACAAATGAAACAGGCTGGTTATCCGGAAGAAATCGTCACGGCTTATGGCAACGGTGGGACACCATGGTTGGATTTCCGGCACACAGTTTTTGGTGCTGTCAGTGATGGCATGGATATCGTTGATAAAATCGCAGCTATTAAGACTGGGATGCAAGACAAGCCAGTTAAGGACGTTGTGATCGAAACAATTGCAATTGAAGATTAAGTGACACGAGTAGGAGCTGCGAATGCGGCTCTTTTTTTGTTTGTCTCGGGATTTTGCAATCTATCGGATTCAGGTTATAATATTAAAGATTGAAATGATTGTCAGTATAAAATGCTTAAGAAAGGATGGATCGTATGAGTGAGTATCGAATTGGCATGCGTGTGCATGGCCGGGTGACCGGCATTCAACCTTATGGTGCGTTTGTCACGTTGGATGGTGAGCATCAAGGGTTAATTCATATTTCAGAATGCCATGAAGGGTATGTCAAGAGTATTAGTGAGTACCTAAAGGTCGGTCAGGCAGTGGACGTCGTTATTTTAGATATTGATGAATATACCAGGAAGATTAGTTTGTCATTACGGTGTATCGAGCGTGCCCCCCGCCCAACTGTGAGTGATTTGGAAATTTACAAGACGTTCCGGCACAAACACTTTTGGACGAATCGGCATGTCCATGCAGGGTTTGATCCAATTGCCAATCATTTAGATGGCTGGATTTCAGATTCGTTGAATCGGTTGAAAGTGGGTGAACATTAGTGCAGAAACAAGTTGCAGGGACGATTCTATACAATGATGAACGGGGCACCCATTTCTTGGTCGGTAAGTCAGGTAACGGCTATCACTTTTACCAATTACCAGTTCAAGCCGGACGCTCACCGTTAGCTTCTGTGTTGTGGACGTTTCGACACACCATTGGCATCGATGTTGAGCAATTACGATTGTATGATTCGATTGTCGCTAAAATCGAGGGTGAAAAGGTAGCCGTGTTTGTTTTTGATCATCTAACCGTTGATGAATTGATTCAAACTAAATTTGCAGAACAGGGATTAATGTTTGTGCTGGCAAGTGAGTTGCATGAACTCTTTGCTAGCGTCAGTGTGGGGGAAACAACGCCGTTTAATCAATTATCGAAATAATTTTAAATAAAGGGTTGACCTGCATACTAGTTCTTGATAAGATATATCTTGTCGCTGCGAGAGATAGCGCGAAACAGCTAGGTGATGGGGCTTGTGTCACTTCACCGTGAAAAATGTTTATGAATAAAAATTCAAAAAACATTAAATTGTTGTTGACAGTGATTATTGTGAGTGATAAGATATTTCTTGTCGCGTTGACCGATACATCAGTTTCGAACGTGCGGCATTTCAACTTAGTAATCACTCGATGGTGATTGCATAGTTATTCAACTTAATAAATAAAGTTGTTGACAAGCTTAAATCGAGATGATATTATGTAATAGTTGTGTTGAGGTAATCAACGCACGGAATTAGATCTTTGAAAACTGAACAAAGTTTCGACGAATCAAATGTGTAGGGTCTCTTGATTTTGAATCAAGAGCAAAACATTTGCGAAGTCAATTCGCTAGCAAATAAATTTTAGC